>JBAYVY010000150.1:0-8554 GCA_041674345.1 Phycisphaeraceae bacterium
CGGCGCGGTGTTTCACGCTCTCAATCATGGCAGGATTCTTAAATGTATGTACTCATCCCCTTTTTCTTCCCTGGTTCCGATGCACGATACCCCTTTTTAGATGGAGGACAGTTGCGATGAAAATGTTGAACACCCTGACCCGTTCCCGGCTGCTGGTCGCTGTGCGGACCCTGGCGGTCGCCACCATCCTGTGCGGCGTTTCCAACGCCCCGGCGGCCAATATCACGCTGACCAGCGCGTTCCAGCCCGGCGATTACTTCGTCGCCGCGACCCCCAGCGGCACCAACTCCTTCTACCAGGTGCGCCCCACCAACCCCGTCGCCACGCAGGTGCTTTACAACAGCGGCTCGCTGGCCAATGAGGCGAACCTCGGCGGGGCGTTCAACCACGCCAACGGTGACTTCTTCTACTGGTCCGGCTCCGACGCCGGCCACAAAGGATTTGAACTCCGCAAGATCGCCGCCGGTCAGACCACCAGCACACTGGTCATCGCCGATATGGCCTCCGTCAACACTCAGAGCATCAACGCCGTCGCGGTCGCTTCGGACAACACGGTTTACGCCCTCCAAAGCGACGGCAAAGTCCGCAAGTTCACGACCAGCGGCGTCAACAGCTACAACGACGGCACCACCCTCGCCAACTCCCCCGCGGGCGGCTTCTCCGCCGCCGGAGCCACGATGCGAATCATCACGCAAGGCACGCTCGCGGATGATTACCTGCTGGTCGCCACCACCGCCAGCCCCGGCACCGTCGCCTCCGTCAACACCTCCACCGGAGCCGCGACCACCGTGGCCGGCGCTCAAAACACCGGCCCGTTCAACCGGGCGCAATCCCTGGCGGTCGATTACAACAACCCCTTCGACGACGGCAAGCTCCGCGTCCTGGTCACCAACATCAGCGCCATGACCACCGCCGAAGGTGTGAATCCGCAAATCCGCCGCATCACCGAACTGGCGTTCGATCCGGTCACCGGCGTCCTCAGCAATCCCTTCAGCGGCGGCACCGGCAACGTGCCCGGCGACCCCTTCGCCAACAGCGTGGTGATGGGTAACACCGATCAGACGCCGGACGCCGTCCAATTCGACAACGCCGGCAACCTCGTTCTGGTCAGACGCCTCCATTCCCCCCACGCCTTTTCCTTCACCCCCGCCCAGCTTTATCCCGAAAGCGCCACGTTCGACCAAAACAGAGGCACGAACACGTGGGACGTCGCTTCGATACCAGGCAACCCCTCTTTCTCCGCCATCCGCTCCCTCGACATCGCCCCGGTCCCCGAACCGGCGACGCTCGGTCTGATGGCGCTGGGCGGTTTGATGATCGCCTTCCGGGGGCGGCATCGATAAGTTTCCATCGCTCCTCCTCACGCCGCGGCGCTTAACGGTCCCGCGGCGTTTTGCCGCTTGCGGTACGTTTCCGGGGGTCGGGGGGCCGGGGGCCGCGAAGCCGCAAGCGGCGGAAACACGCCTGCGTGGAATGACGAATGACCCATCCACGAATGACGAATGAATGTCGAATGACGAATGAATGTCGAATGATGAATGATTGTCGAAACATTCGATCACCGCTGTTTCGTCATTCGTCATTCGGGGATTCGTCATTCATTCGACATTCGGTCTCGACGGGGGCGATGAATCGCCCCCGCAAGCCCCTACATGGTTTCACGTTGGTGGAGTTGCTGGTCGTTGTGGCGATCATCGCCGTTTTGATGGCCGTACTTCAGCCTTCGCTTTCGCGGGCGCGCGAATCGGCCCGCACGGTGGTCTGTGCCAGCAATCTCAAGCACATCGGCCTGGGCACCATGATGTACGCCTCAGATTGGACCGGGTATTTACCGCCGGACGGCATTTTCAACACAAATGGGAAACCGACCCGCGGCATGGGCACCTACTGGGCCGCACTGATTTATCCGTACCTCAGCACGACCGGGCTGCCGGGCAGCGGCGGACGGCCTGAAAACGTCTGGTGGTACTATGGCAATGGCTTTTACAAAACGCCGTTTACCTGTCCGTCCATGGAGCCGTCTATCATGGCGTCGCAGTATATTGCCGTTGAAACGCAAGTTCCCTACGGCATGAATTTCATGGCGTTTTCCGGGTCCGCCCCCGACAACATCTGGTTCACCAAAATCACGAATGTGCAGTCGCCGGGCGACACGGCCTGGGTTTGCGACAGCGTCACCCCCTCGCCTGGCCACGGTTTTTCCTTGCTTGCCAGCCCCGGCTGGTGGGGCCCGTCATCCTATTGCCCGGCGTTGCGCCACGGCAACAACGCATGGAGATCGGGCAACGACGCTCCCGGCGTGCCGAGTTTCATTGACGGCAACCCCGGATCTGCCAATGTCCTGTTCGTGGACGGCCATTGCGAGACCGTGGGGTATGCGAAAATGACCGAACGCCAGGCGAATATGTTTCGCGGCACGCCGAAGAATCCGAAACGTTAATCAACCATCCATCGTTAACCCGTGCTTATGATGAAGACCCCTCTGATGCCGTCAGCTTTTATACGTCCGGTCATGCGATTATTTTGCGTGTATGTGGTGCTATTTCTGGCAGCGTGCCATGCCAGCCCGCCAGTGGTGGAGGATTTTGAATCTTACGCTGTGAATAAACCCATCGTGGGACAAGGTTCGTGGCGCGAAACCGCGTTCGGCCGGCATCCCGCAAATATCATTGTTGAAGTGTCGCGTGGGACACGGAAACAACTGGCATTGCAGGGATCGGATAACGGCGACCGCCGGGATCTTTTTCTGCCGGAAGAATCCCGCTGGCGGCAGGCGATTGCCGGTCCCGTCATTGTTTTGCGTTTGATGGTATTGCCAGGCAAAACCGGCGGCGCTGCTGAAATCTGCCTGGGCCGGCTGGCCAGGTCAAATTACGAGCGGGCGCTGACGCTTACCGCCCATCAACGTCTGGTGCTGACGTTGCCGGATGGATCGGCGATGCAGGGGCTCATGCGGCTTGAGGGCGAAAAATGGTATGAGATCTGCCTGGTGCTGAAACTTGATAAAGGTAATCCCGCCGCGGCCACGGCAACGGTGGCATTTGGCGTGGTGACGGATCAGGCGACGCAATTGCGGGCGGATCCCGCATTGCAGAATATTCCGGTGGATCTGGCGAAAATTCCGCTGTCAAAATGGAACGGCCTTGAGGTCCGGCTTGATCAGCGCGCCACCATTGATCATTTACGCATTGAATCCGTGGCGGACGTCCGCGACTTGCAAATCAACGTGTCAAGCTTGCCGGATTTGGCGTATCAGCCGATTCTGGATCGCATTGTGACCCCGCGCGAAGCGGTATCGCTCGGCGGCGTGTGGCTCACGGCACGCAGTCAGGACGCCGGCGAGGATTCGCCGCCTGATGCGAAAGCGATGTGGCAAAAGGTGCTGGTCCCGGATCAGCACGCCGATCTTTTCCGGAATACCCAGGGCAAACGCGTCTGGTTCAAGCGTTCTTTTGAAGTGCCGGCATCGTGGCAGGGCGACCGTGTGTGGCTTTATCTTGAACGTGTGACTGATGTCGGCCGCGTGTACGTCAACGGCCAATGGGTAGGCGAAGCCGGGCAGGATGCCTGGCATACAGAACTGGATATGACCTCTGCCGTGCGTTTTGGCGCAGCCAATGAAATCGCGATTGGCGTCCTGGCGCCTGCGGAAGATACGCCCATCAACAAACCCGCCGGCTGGCCGTGGTATCTGCCGCTATTTACCGGCATCAACTATCCGGTACACATGGAGCGCCGCAATGCCGTGTGGATCAGCGATGTATTTGTGCAGCCGCATCTTCAGAATGAAGCGGCGCTTGAGACCGAGGTGGCGATTCGCAATGATTCCGACCGGCCTCGCCAGTTGCGTGTGAATGCGGTTGCGGGCGGGGAATTTCATCATACCGGAAAAACGCTTGAAATTGCCGCCGGCGGCAGCGCAACGGTCACGCTTCGCGATCCGTGGCCGGCGCCTCATCTTTGGTGGCCGCATGATCCGCATTTGTATAATCTTGACGTAAGCGTCGCGGATTCGGTTGGCGGCTCACAAATTTTGGATGGCTATCGCCAGCGTTTTGGCTTCCGCGAAATTCGCGTGGAGGGCAAACGTCTGCTGCTGAATGATCGGCCGTTCATACATCGGCGTACATCCATCATTCCTTACTGGAATGGCGCCACGCAGCGTGACTGGCTGGTGGCATACTTTAATAAAATCCGCGAGCAGGGATATGTGGGATCGCGCATCCACGGTTTTTCGTCGCCACGGATTTTTCGCGTGGCCGATGAAATGGGCATGTTGATAACGGCGGAAAGCGCGGTCAATGAGCCGCGCGGCCACCAGGTGAACGATGGATATTGGGCCGCGGCTGAAAAAGACGTGCTGCGCATGGTGCGCGAACTTCGCAATCATCCCTCTCTGATTTACTGGTCGGTCTCAAATGAATTCGGCAGCAACTACATGCCCGACGGACATCCCAAGGGCAAAGAGGTGGATCAATGGCTGCTTGAACTGGGCCGCAAGGTCATGAAAATGGACCCGGGCCGCACGGTGACATACTCCGGCGATCTGGATCTCGGCGGGCGCGGTCACAATGGCCCGGCGCCGACGCTGAGCTTTCATTATGCCTGGCAGCCGTTCAAGACCGACAACATGATTCCCGGTACGCAATATTGGCTGACGCAGGGGCTTAAACCGTGGCCGGGAATTGTGTGGCGGCAGGATAAACCGCTGATTCTCAGCGAAGATATGTATGCGGAATACGCGCTCAAGCCGCCGCACGGTATGACGCATTGGGCGGGCGATGCCGCATACGCCGCCGGCGATGGCGAAGATCGCGCGTGGTTTGATGCCTACCGCATTCTGGCTGAAGGTTATTATTTTGCGGGCATTTCCGGATGGAATCCCTGGGGCGTGCCGGACCGCATTTATCGTTTCGGCCAGTTGATGCCTGATTATCTGATCGCGGTGAAGCAGCAGGATCTGGCGTTTTATTCCGGCACGCGGCCGGAACGCACCGTTCATCTTTATAATGAGCTGTTTCAGGATTTGAAGGGTCAGCTTGAGTGGGAACTCTGGGTCGGCGACAAGCTGGAGGACCGACAGGTGACGTCGGTTGATTTCCCGGCCGGCGCGCGCAAAGATCTCAAAGTAACATTGCCGCTGCCATCGGTTCAGCAGCGCACGAGTGTTCGCTGGCATCTGGCACTAAAAGCGGGCGATCGCGTGCTGACTGAGCGCGATTATGAATATTCCATTTTTCCGCCGCTCGTCAAAATTGCGGCCGACAGGAGTACGGCGCTGGTCGCTGATGGCCGGTTTGCAAAACTATTTGATATTTCAACATTTGGCGCCGGTGTGCATGCGGATATCACAAAAGCGCTGGCCGCAAATCCCAAAGCACTGGTGCTGGCCGGCGTCGGCGTATCAAATGAAGATGGGTCCGCACTGGCGGAAGCGGTTTACCGCGGCCTGCGCGTGCTGTGGCTTGAGGCTCCGGAAAAAACGTGGCTCCCCAATCCGTTGCAGATGGATGTCAACCAGCGCAGCAGCCGCGCATTTGTGCGATCGGCACAGGATCCGCTGATGCTGGGTATCGTTGAACACGATCTGTGGCAGTGGGGCGCGGATTGCCTTGTCAGCCAGCGCGGCATCTTAAAGCCGTCGCTCGGTTCCTATGATGTGCTGGCGGATGCGGGCGGACCGCAGGGGCTCAATACTTCGCCGCTGCTGCGTCTGCGCCAGGGGCAGGGCAGTTACCTGATCTGCCAGATGCTGGTGCTGACGCAGGGCGATAATGCGCCCGCCAAAGCGTTGCTGCAAAGGCTTATGAATTCGGTAGGCGCTGATCCTTCACTGGCGATCACGCGACGGCCGCTGATGTTGTCGGCCAAGCCGGATTCGGCCCTGGCCGCGCGCCTGAAAACTCTTGGCATTGCCTGGGTTCCCGCAACCGGCGCGCCAGTCGGCGTATTGATGGTTGACGGCTCCGGCACTCTGGCTGAGGCCACGATTCGGCAGATTCAATCGGGACTGCAATCGGGCGCAGACGTATGGCTTGATCAGCTCAGCCCGGAGGCCGCACGGCAGATCTCCGACGCTCTGAAAATTTCTGTTGACGTTGATAATACCCAAGTTGCGCGCGCGGTTCAGCGTGAAAAAATTCCACTGCTCGGCGGTCTGAGCAACGGCGACTGGTACTGGGTTGTTTCCGGCGATAAAAATGCCGCCATGTTCAGCGGCGTATTGCGTGGCGATAACGAATGGAGCTTTCCGCTTGAACCTGCCGGCCTGGGTCTGCGCAAGGTGGGTTTGGCGCGACTGCTCGTCAACATGACGCGGTGGGCTGATCCTCAGATGATATCTCTTCAGGCCGATCGCGCCGCGCGAATTCCGGTGACGCTGCTTCATAACCTTGGCGTTGATACCGCCGGCCCGTCCCGCGGCCAGCGGAAATGGGTGACGATCAAACTTGCGGATGTGGCCAATCGCGGTTTTTATGCCACGCCGGATATGAAAAATCCGCCAGCGGCGTGGTTTAATCGCGGCACAGATGATATGCGTTATTTCCCGATCAATCATACGCAGCTTGATCCGCTCAATCATGTTCCCGCGCCGCCGGAAGCCTTTCCCGATCAACGAACTTTTGCCGGCGTGCCATTCAACCTGGTTGATCCACTCAAGAATGCAGGCAAATCCGTATTGGTCATGGGTGTTGAGGGAACGCCCGGGCAGGTCGCGCTGCCGCTGGGCCACCAGGCCGATCGCATCTGGATGATCGGCGCGCTTGATTCTGTTGTAAGCAAGATGGATCCGGCCTTAACGCTGCAATGGGTGTATCGTGATGGGTCGCGCGATACCAGCGTTGTCCGCGCTAATATGGACGTGAATGGTTATCAGTATTTTCAACCGATGGAGCGTGGTCGCATGGCATGGTCCGGCGACAATGGCCAGCGTACAGGGGCTGTCCTGTATGTCTGGGATATTGCAAATCCACATCCGGAACGATTCGTCGATTCAATTCGCATGGATGTGCCCGCCGGTCGCGGCATTGCAATTGTAGGCATGACGCTGGAGGTTCAGGACGGCGAACGGTACGACTGATGGGCAACCCACTTCGCAGCGACGATGCGGTGCTGTTGTCACTCAACCCGATTTATTTCGTGGAGTCAACCCCCGTGATCCGCGTTGGAAGTGGAACCATGATTTCTGATTTTGGATTTCTGATTTCTGATTTGAAGACCCCGCGCCTCACGCGTGACGAGCGGCAATCCTCCGCTCAATCAGCAATCAGAAATCGGAAATCGGTTTTACGCTGGTGGAACTTCTGGTCGTCATCGGCATCATCGCCCTCGCGGTCGCATCCGACAATACCGTTTACGTCCTTCAAAGCTGGGCAATGGTGGAAGCAGCGCCACCGACGGGGCCTACGATCAGTTGGTCAGCGGCGGCGTCAATCCCACCGCCAACACACCCGAACTGCACGACGGTCTGAACAACTACCTGTTTGTCGATGCGCATGTCGCGGTGTATCGCCCCGACGACACGGTCGGGACCGGCGCCACGGCACCGTATCAGTCCAAGGGCTTCTGGACGCGTTTCGACGACAAGCGATAAGCAGGCGGCAACCAACCGATCAAAAGTCTTGTTCCACCAAAACATTGGAAACACATTCTCACCTCATATCCTCAAGAGCAAAGGACACCTTGTGAACCGTCACCTATTGATCGCACGTGTCATTCCATTGTTTGCCGCTCTTTTATTGATTCTGACGCCCCACGTCGCCCGCGGAGCCGATGACCCGAACATGTTGAAAAACCCCGGCTTTGAGAACGGGCCGATGGGTTCGCCCGATTACCACTGGTCGCTGAACAACTGGGCGAAGAACGAAGTCGAAGCGGCTCTCGATGAAACCAATCCGCATTCAGGCAAGTTTTGTCAGCGGATCACGATGAAGAAAATCGTGGACAAGCCGGATGTGCAGTTCATCAGCCGCGTGTTGCCGCTGAAACCGAACATGACGGTGGAGTTGCGATTCTGGATGCGCGGCAATCCGAGCGAGAAGCCGGTGATGGTGCAGTTCCGCAAATATCCCGCGCCTTACACGACCTATTGGAAGGCGATGATTTCATTGACGGCGGAGTGGAAGGAATATGTTTTCCGAATGCCCCTGCCGGCGACGCTCGACCCGGAGCAAACGGGACTGATGTTCGACCTCCAGGATGAAAACACGTTCTGGCTGGACGATGTGAGCGTGAAGCAGGTGCCGGCTGAGTGATCCCGGCGGGGGCAATTAATTGCCCCCGCCGCTGAAAGGAATGGGTTTCATGTTGTTTACAGATTCCGTCCGTGGGTATGGTTGGATGGGGATGTTGGCTGTGCTGGCCGCGACGGGTTGTCAGCGCGATGTCAGCGGCTGGAGATGCTCGACTACCCCGCCGCCCTGGCCAAGACTTGGGACATCGGCTCCGGTCCCACCGAGGCGATGTGCAAGACGCTGACCTTGCGGCTCAAGCGCCCCGGCATGAAGTGGGACACCGATCACGCCGCGCCGATGATGAACCTGATCGCCCTCTA
>JBAYVY010000151.1:0-8517 GCA_041674345.1 Phycisphaeraceae bacterium
ACGGGTGATCGCCGTTTTTGAGCCAAAAACGAATGTTTGTCGAAAAATGGTCGAACATTGGCTCGTCTTACCGCCGTTTTTGAAGCAGAATCGAGGCTTTTTGACCCCGTGAACGGTTACGATCATTTACCGCTTGCCGCGACCGATCATCAGCAAGCCGCCCAGCGCCAGCAGACCCAGCGTCGCCGGTTCGGGGATGACGGAGGAGGAGAAGGCGATATAATCGCCGGGGACGGTGTTGTTGGTGGCTTGCCCGTTGGAGCCGATCATGTAATTGGTCGCGGATTTCCAGCCGTGGAAAGTGGCGTCCGCTTTGTTTAAAACGGCGTCGGAGATGACGATATCGCCGATGGTTCCCAAGGTATCAGTCGGGCCGTGGAGAGTCGCGCCGCTGGTGACCGTCCAACTGGTGGCCTCACTGCCGGTAATCGAAACCGTCCAAGTGACATCCCACACCAGGGGAAAAGCAGGAGTACCTGATGTGTACAGGATACGGACGTTGCTGGTTCCTCCGCCTCTGCTGCCGGTGTATTGCACGGCGGTGCTTGTGGTGAAAACGAATTGCCCGACGGCGTTTAGTCCGGCCACACGCAGATCGGCAATCTTGCCGGTGCCTGCGAGCATCAAGGATGTGTTACCCACGGCAGAAGAGATCTGGGCAATGGCAGGTCCGACGTAGTCCTTCGTGCCGGTGTGGAAATGCGTCAGGTCCAGTTGGAATTGAACGACTCTCGTTCCCTGGCCGTCGGGGAAAACAGCGGCGGCATCGGTGAAGGTATTGGTCAGATAGCTGCCGGCATTGGTTGCCCCGTAGGTGTAGATCAACTGATTGGTGCCGCCGAGCTGGGTGTTCGGATCGGTCTGGGTGGTCCAGCCCCAATTGTTGCCGGCATTGCCCGTGAAGTTGAAATGGGTGTCGTTGATGCTACCCGCCATCGCCGATTGCCCGACGAGTAGCAATCCGCCCATCGCCACCAAGCCCAGCACTCGATTCATCTTGTGTGTCAACATGGCCTTCTGATCCTCCAAAAAGTGGGTTGCGAGGTGTGCGCCGCGGCGCAACATACCTCAGTTGTGTAAACAGTAACACGTATTTTCGACTTGTCAAGAAAAAAGTTGGCTTTTGGGTTGTTTTGGGGTACAATTCATTCATTCACAGGGCGGTATTTTCAGGAGTATTGTGGTGTCGACCATTCGGGAAGTCGCGGATAAATCTGGTGTTAGCACGGCCACCGTCAGCCGGGTACTCGCCGGGGGCCACGCGCGTCTGCGATGCAGCCCCCAGGTGATCCAGCGTGTGGAAACGATTGCCAAAGACCTCGGCTATCGTGTCAACTATCATATGCGATCCGTCCGAAAGAAGCGGTCGGATGCAATCGGTTACATCACCGAGCGTCATCCGCAAACCCACGGCAATGAAGCCGGCAGTTGGTATCTGGAACAAATCCTCGAAGGCGTACAGGTCGCGGTCCAAAGCGCCGGTTGTGCCGTCATGCAGGTCCGCAGCAACAAATTGGAGCAGAACGACAAACCCGCCCTGGTGCGTGGGCTGAACTTCGTTCAGGAGCGTCGGCTCGACGGTTTGGTTCTGCCCGGCATTCTCAGCAGCTTCCACGGTCGATTGGATAACCCGGCATATGATGACATGCCGGTGGTCGTCGTCGAACCTGTCGAGCAGGCCCGATGGTGTTCGATCCGGTTCGATGAACTGGCCGGCATCCAACAGATCATCGACCACCTGATGCAACTGGGGCATCGTCAATTGCTGTGGCTGGGGCCGACGTGTACGTGGGCCAATCGCACCACCGTCCGCGAGCAACTGGTCATGCGGGCCGCGTTCTCCACCGGTGCGCGGGGCCACTGCTGCTTCTACGCCGAACCCGTCACGATCGGTATCGAAGCCCTTGTCCAGCGAGCCGAAGACGCGATGCTCAGCTACCTGGCCGGCGATCCCCCGCCGTTCACCGCCGTCGTGGCGTACAACGATCTGACCGCGCTGGGCGTCTGCCGCGCCTTGGCGCGCAAGGGCATCAGCGTGCCCCGGCAGGTTTCCGTCACCGGATTCGACGATCATTGCGCTTCGCTGTGCTGGCCGCCGGTGACGACCGTCACGCACGAATTGTTCGAGATGGGCCGATGCGCCGGCGAACGGGTGCTTGAATTAATCAACGCCGATCCCGACAAACGCGACGAACTGCGGCAACGCCATGAAACCTTCACCCCCCGCCTGATCGTCCGCGAAAGCACCGGCCCGGTCGCCGCGGGCAATCCCTGAAATCAGCCGCCGCCCCCCCCGGGGGCTTTTTTCAATTGCGACGATCCCTCTACTTCCGTCGATTTCCCGCCATCGGGGGTTCATCGGCCCTCCTTTTGTGTCGATAGGGATTCCGTCGGAAGGGGTCATCGGGTCGGTCGGACCCGCAGGATGGCCATGCCCTCGGAACGCGCCCATGCCGATTCCCCACGCTATACCAGTGAAGGTACGCGCCGGCTGCTGCTGCATGCCGAGAAGATGCTCGGTTGCGAACCGGAACTGGCCAACATCGAACAGGTGCTTGGTGAACTGCGAGACCGCGGCGATCAGCTCACCGAAGCCCAGCGACAACAACTGGACGAACTGACCGCGCTTCTTTCGGTCGATCCCGACAAGCGGCAGACCGCCGCGTCGCTGGCGCAGGATGCGACGTTCGATATCAAACTTTCCGACGACAAGATGGAATTGGCGATGTCGATCCGTCCGGCGATCGCCGGCGGTCGGCCCGTGCATCTGGACGATATCGTCGGATGGCTCAAACACGGCGCGATTTCGCACGGGGTGGATACGCGCGCCGTCAAGCACGCCGTCTTCGACGCCGAACAGGGTCGAAGCGTGGATCACGTCGTCATCGTCCGCGGTCGGTTGCCCGGCGAACCCCGGCCCGATCATGTTGAAGTGTTCGGTCGGCGCGGCAGCGACGCGGATCTCGAACTCATCGACGAAAACAACGAACAGGCCGCCGCCGGCGATCCCGACCACATCTGGATGTGCCGCGAAGGCGATCTGGTCTTGCGATACCATCCCCCGAAAATCGGCGTCAACGGCTACACCGCCCTCGGCGAGCCGATCTGCCCGCCCCTGCCCACGCCGCGCACCATCAACCACGGCCCGAATGTCGAACCCCGCGGCCACGATTACATCGCCAAATGCGCCGGTGTGGTCATCTTTGAAAACGACCGCATCGACGTTCGCCGAATGCTCATCATCGACTACGAACTCACCGGGAAAACGCATCCCATCGAGTTCGACGGCGACGTGCAGATCCGTTCCATCGTCCGCAGCGGCGCCTGCCTCACCGCGACCGGCGACATCACCATCGACGGCTCGGTCGAGGCCGCCCGCATTGAATCCACCGGCGGGGACATCCGGCTGCGTCACGGCGTGGCCGGCCAGCACCAGGGCATGATCCGCGCCGCCGGTTCGGTCAGCGCCCGCTTCACCGAAAACGCCACGCTGATCGCCGGATTGGACATCCTCATCGACATCGGCTCGCTGCACTGCCGCCTGATCGCCGGTCGCTCCATCCGCCTGATACGGGGCCGGGGCCAGGTCATCGGCGGTTCGGTCATGGCCGCCGAACTGATCGAGGTGAAACAGGCCGGCTCGACCAGCGGCGTCGTCACCGAACTGTCCGTCGGACTCAGCAAACAGATCATGGAACGCCTGGGTGTTCTCGATGAACAGATCGCCCGGCTCAGCGCCAAACGCGAGGAGGCCACCGAAATCGCCGACAAAATCAAGCGAACCGTCGGCGATCCGCTCAACCTCAAACCCGAAGAGATCAAGGCCTACACTTCCCTCCGCCAGGTGCAACTGGTTTGCGAAGTGAAAATACGCGCCCTGACCGACCAGCGCAACGCCGTGCTGGCCGAAGGCGAGCAACTGACCCACGGCCACATCGACGTGATGATGACCCTGTTCCCCCGCGTCATCGTCCGCATCGGCGGGGCGGAATATGACAACAAACAGCTTCAGCCCCGATGCCGCATCCTCTACGATCCCGCCAGCCAATCGCTGGCCGTCGGACCGCTGCGATAAGTCAGATAGCCAACAGCCATAAGCCAACAGAAGTAATGACGTATCTTCTTCTATTGGCTGTTGGCTTATGGCTGTTGGCTATTGCCCCACGTCACCTCGTCACTGCTCAGCGATGTCGCATTGATCCGGTTGTATAAATCCACCGTCGCGTCTTCGGTCATTTGCCGCGGCACGCGCGCCCGGATGATGCCTCTCGCCGGGTTGTACCAGAACGCCGCCCGCCGGTCCGACGCCACGATGTTATGCGGATTGGTCGCCGCATAACGTTCCGGATCGGCGACCTGGAGCCACAACGCATTGTCCGTCGCCAGCCCGTTGACCGGCGGCGTTGCGAACCAGGTCGTTTCGATTTTCAACGGATATCCGCTGGCATGCACCGGCACGTCCCCCTGCCCGCCGTGCAGCATCGCCACGTTGTGGATCTCGCGCATCGACTGGCGCACCTGGTCGATTTGCCGCTGCATCGCCACCTGCTGATGCTGCGTCCACCAGTACCCCGCGCCGCCGGTCAGTATCGCCAGCAGCACCACCAGATCGACCACCAGCCGCATGAACATCGGCTTGCCCGACCGACCTGCGGGCCTGATCGCATGACAAGCCGGGGCAGAGCGAATCGCCGCCCCGGGTTCTTCCGGCTTCGCCGTCCGCTCACGCGATTCCATCTGTTTTTGGAGCCGGTCCAGCATCGCCTGCTTCTGCCGCAACTTCGCTTCCAGTTCCTCCAACTGTTTGCGGCGGCACTCCGATTCGGTGTGTTCCCGCTGGAACCTGTCGAACAACTCCGCCTTCTGTTTCGCCAATTCCTCCGGCTGACGCGCCGCCTGGTCGATGTCCGACTGGCACTCGTTCATCGCCGCCGCCAGGTCGTCCAGTTCCCGTTGCACCTGCTTCAAAGCCGCCAGCGGGTCGGCACCGCTCAACGATTCCGGTCGATGCGTGCGGTGTTCAACCATTGCGCAATCACCACCTTCGCCCGCAGTCGGCGGGCGCGAACCGGGAGCCGCGTATCATCAAGTCATTCATCGGTCGGTTGCGAAGGCGACTTAACCGCGGATTGCGGGATGATTTTGCCGCACCCCGCACCCCGCACATCGCACATCGCATCCCGCACCCCGCACCCCGCACATCGCAATCCGCTACAATGCCCGCCATGTCCCCTATTCTCCGCCATTTGTTCCCCACCGGCCTGATCCTGCTCGCCGAGCCGATGACCGGCGTGCAATCCGTCGCCATGACCGCCCTCGTCCCCGCCGGTGCCGCCTGCGAACCGACCGAGCAGCAGGGGCTGGGCGCGATCCTCCACGAAATGCTCTTCCGAGGGGCCGGCGATCTCGACGCACGCGCCCACTCCGACGCCCTCGATACCCTCGGCGTCCAGCGCGGCGCCAACGTGCAAACGCATCATCTGCGTCTGGGCGCGACATTG
Organism: Phycisphaeraceae bacterium; assembly: GCA_041674345.1. Classification (GTDB taxonomy): domain Bacteria; phylum Planctomycetota; class Phycisphaerae; order Phycisphaerales; family Zrk34; genus JBAYVY01. The sequence continues at coordinate 5,502 of JBAYVY010000151.1, forward strand.
CTCGGCGACCGTCTGCCCGATGCCCTGCCCCTGCTGATCGACATGCTTCGCCGCCCGCGCCTCGACGATTCATCGTTCGGCCCGGCGCGCGACATGGCCGTGCAAGCCATCGACGCCCTCGAAGACGAACCGCAGCAAAAACTCATGGTCGAACTCCGCCGCGCCCATCTACCGGCACCGATCGACCGTTCCGGCATGGGCCTGCGCGATCACCTGTTGTCGATCACGCCCGATCAGACCCGCCGCTTCTGGCAACGCAACTTCGTCCCGCGAGGCACGATTCTCGCCTTCGCCGGTAAACTCGACTTCAATCAACTGCGCGACCAAATCGCCGCGATGACCGCCGATTGGCAAACCCCCGCCGATCACACGCCCTTGCGTTTAGCGGGTGGCACGAAGTGCCCCTCTTCCTCCTCCGCATCGCATGTTCCCGCCTCATCCACGCAGCAACACCTCGGCCTGGCCTACACCGCCGTGCCCGAAACCGACCCGATGAGCATGACTCAGCGCGTCGCCGTCGCCGTGTTGTCCGGCGGAATGAGCGGTCGGCTCTTCACCGAAGTGCGCGAAAAGCGGGGGCTGTGCTACACCGTCTTCGCCGCGTATCAGTCCATCCCGCCCACCGCTTCCGTCTTCGCCTACTCCGGCACGACCACCGAACGCGCCGCGCAAACCCTCGATGTTCTCCGCAACGAACTGATCCGCCTGTCCGACGGCGTGGAACGCGACGAGTTCGATCGCGCCATCGTCGGCCTCAAAAGCCGCATCGTCATGCAGGGCGAATCCACCAGCGCCCGCGCCGCCGCCATCGCCGGCGATCAGTTCGTCTATGGCCAACCCCGCACGCTCGATGACCTGGCCGCGCAGGTCGATGCCGTCACACTCGACAAACTCAACGCTTTCGTCGCACAACATCGCCCGACCCCGCAAAACATGACCCTCGTCAACATCGGCCCGTCGCCATTGACGTAACATAAAAGCGGAACAGCATGACAGCAAAACAGCAGAACATGAAGATGCGACTCCAGCATGTCCTGCTGTTCTGTTGTTTTGTTTTTCTACTGTCTCCTCCCCAGCCCCTAGTCCCCAACCCCCAGCCCCTACTCGCATCATGCCCGTAACCTTCCAAAAAACCCGGCTCGACAACGGTCTGACGATCATCGCTGAACTCAACGACGACGCGCATACGTCCGCCGTCGGCTTTTTCGTCAACGTCGGCACGCGCGATGAGACGCCCGACATCATGGGCGTCAGCCACTTCCTCGAACATATGATGTTCAAGGGCACGGCCCGGCGGAGCGCCGACGATGTGAACCGCGAGTTCGATCAGATCGGGGCCGATTACAACGCATCGACCAGCCAGGAAACGACGCTGTATTACGCGCACGTGCTGCCGGAGTTCCTGCCGCGCGCCATCGACCTGCTCGGCGACATGCTGAGGCCGGCGCTGCGGGACGCCGATTTTCAGACCGAGCGGCAGGTCATTCTCGAAGAGATCGGCATGTACGCCGACCGACCGTTCTGGGTCGCTTATGAAAACGCGATGGAACGTTTTTACAACGGCCACCCGCTGGGCTTTCGCATCCTCGGCCCGCACGAGGTCATCAGCAATCTGCCCGTCGAGCAAATGCGCGATTATTTCAATCAGCGTTACAGTCCCGACAACATGGTCGTCGCGCTGGCGGGGCACATCGACTTCGATGCCGCGGTCGAGCAGATTCGTCAGCAATGCGGCGGGTGGAAGCCCACCGGCATTCACCGCCGGTACATCGACCCGTCGTTGCGATTCGTCGAACACGTTCATGCCGACGCGAAGTTGAAGCAGCATTATGTGGCGCTGCTGGTGCCGGGACCGGCGAGGCAGGGCGATGATCGTTACGCGGCGGCGGTGTTGTCGCAGGTGATCGGCGACAGCGACGGCAGCCGGTTGTATTGGGCGCTGACCGATCCCGGACTGGCCGAGGAAGTCGAGTTCACGCATCAGCCGTTCGATCGCGCCGGGTCGTTCATGGCTTACGTTTCGTGCGCCCCGGAAAACGCGGCGAAGGTGGAAGGGATATTGTTCGACGTGCTTGACCGGGCCGGTGACGACCTGAACGACGGCGAGGTCGAACGCGCCCGCAACAAGATCGCCACCGAACTGATGTTGCAGGGCGAGCGACCGGCGGGGCGCATGATGGGACTGGGCGGATCGTGGCTTGCGACGGGAGATTACCGGCCTCTGGAAGAGGAACTGGCCCGCGTCATGGCGGTGGACGCCGGGGCGTTGCGGAATCTGGTGGCCCGATATCCGCTGAATCGGCGGACCATCGTGCGATGCACACCTGCTTCCGCATAGCCGGCGGCATACCTGCCTCCGGTCTCACAAAAATGATAACTCATTTGGTCGTTGAATTGCCGACCCGGATGGTGGTATGCTTGTGCCTGTCAGGAGCCAAATGAGCGTGCAGGGGATCAACAGTTCGGCGAATGTATCGGCGTTGCGTCTGGTGCAACCGTCGCAACCTGCGTCGCAATCCGCGCCGGCGCAGCCGGTGCAGCCCGTGCGGCGTGACGCGGCGGACAGTTATGATTTTCAGTCGATTCGGGAGGCGCAGCTGCCGCGTATGCCCTACACGCAAGCCCATCAGCGATTGGACAAGTTGCGAGATCTGATCGCCGCGAAGACGGATGTACCGATCCACTTCGATTCCCCCACCCCCACAAAGTCGTCCAACAATCCGTATTCCGGGGGCGGGTATCTGAAGTTCCCCGTGAACGCCGCCGACCGCAACGCCGCCGCCACCGACGCGCAAATATAATAACAGTCCGAGTTCTACACTTGGCCAAACTCTCCCATATCCACCACAGGTACGCATTGATCGCTACCCAATCTAAGGTTCCTGATACGAACGCCATCAACTTAAGGCGTAACTCATTGTGATTGAATGTCTTGTGCCAATCCCTAGCGATCCGTTTCTGGTGCGGCCTCGTGGCCATCGAACTCAACTGTTCACGGTTCGCTGGGAATTCCGAA
>JBAYVY010000152.1:0-8502 GCA_041674345.1 Phycisphaeraceae bacterium
GGGGTTGGGGGCGATGTGGCCTGGGGTGGTTTGGGGATGGGGATGGTGGTTGGTGGCGGGGGTGGTTGCGATGATGGCGATGGGGGTGGGAATAAAGATCGCGAAGCCGCAAGCGGCGGGCGCGACCCGTAGTCTGTGGTTGATCGCGTTGGGATTGACGGGGGCGGCGTGGACCCCCGGAAGTGGCGGCCTTGGAAGTTGGGGCCGGGTGAGTTTGGAGCGATACCTGGGGGATGCAAGCGTGTTGATGGATGTGACGGGCGTGGTGGTGGACGGGCCTGTGGTGGATACGGAGGCGGCGGAGGGATTGGGGAGGTTTGTGTTTTTCAAGCCACGAACGCGATGGGTGATCGCGGTGGAGAAGGTACATGTATCGGGGAATCATCACGGTCTGACCGCCCCCGGAACAGACGGTCATCCCGTGCTTGGGGAACAAAGGGTGCATGGGCGATTGCTGGTGAGTTTGAGCGAGGTGGATACGCGATGGGGGATCGGGGACCGGGTGCGGTGGCAGGGATGGGTGACGGGACTGGGCGAGACGATGAACCCCGGCGAACATGACAGCGCGGCGACGTTTCGACGGGAAGGCATCGTCGGACGTTTGTGGCTGCGCGAACGGGGCAATGCGAGACTGGTGGCCGCGGCGGAATGGTGGTCGTGGCGGGCGATGCGGGCGCGATGGGTGGAACGGGCGCAGATAGCGCTGAATGATGGGATCGCCCCCGCCCCCGGAAGTACCCCCGGAAGTAGTGCGAAGCCGCAAGCGGCCCCCGGAAGCGAGGGAGACGGCGATGCGATTGCGTTCATGGATGCGTTGGTGTTGGGGCAGCGTCGGGGGGAATTGGAGGATGTGTACCCGGCGTTTCGGTTGACGGGGTTGGCGCATGCGTTGTCGATCAGCGGATTGCACGTGGGACTGGTGGCGATGGCGGCCTGGGCGGGGACATTGATTTTGACGAGTCGTCCGAGATGGGCGGCGGCGGCGGCGCTGCTGGCGGTGACGGGGTATGTGTGGATGGTGCCGTGGCAGGTGCCGGTCATCCGGTCGGGATTCATGACGGGCATGTGTTGCGTGGGGCTGACGTGGGGCCGGCGATGGCGGAGCGCGGCGATACTGGGGTGGATCGGATTGATCTGGCTGGTGATCCGACCGGGCGATTTATTCGACGCGGGGTTTCAGTTGAGTTACGGGATCGTGGCGGCGCTGTTGCTGTGGACCGGGCCGATGGCGCGGTGGATGTTGCCGGCACGAATGTGGTCGGCGGAGGAAGAGCCGGCCTGGTGGGCGGCCAGACGATGGTTGGCGCAGTATGTGTCGGTAGGGTTGGTGGCGTGGCTGGTGGCCATGCCGATCGTGGCGTATCAGTTCGGGATGGTCAATCCGCTGGCGGCGGTGGTGGGCGTGGTGATGTTGCCGATGCTGGCGGGGATGTTGTGGCTGGGGCTGGCGAAGGTGGTGGTGGGATTGATCTGGCCGGCGGGGGGCGCGGCGATGGGCGGGGCGGTGTTGATGGTCGGGCGATGGTGCGTGGACGCGGTGACATGGATATCGCATCAGCCGGGTGTGGCGATGGACGTGCCGCGACCGGGCGGGGTGTGGACGCTGGCGGCGCTGGCGGTGACGGCGGCGGTGTTGAGCGGGCGATTCGCGCGGAGGTATGCAGCCCTGGGGGCGTGCGTGGGGGTGCTGGGCGTGGGGTTGTATGCGGGGAGTGCTAAGCCGCCCCCGCAAGCGGCGAAGATGGAATGCACTTCACTGGCGGTCGGCGATGGATCGTGTTTTGTGATACGCAGTGGGGATGCGACGTGGCTGTTCGATTGCGGGTCGGGGCAGCGGCGAAACGTCGGCAAACGCGTGGTCGTGCCGGCGATGAAGGCGATGGGCATTGATCGCATCGACACCCTGGTCATCAGCCACGGCGACTTCGATCACTTCAGCGGCACCCTGGAGGTGTGCGACGCGATGCCCGTGCGACGCATCGTCACCATCGACGCGGTGCTGGGCGAAGCCGACGAACTGTCTTACGGCGCGACCGCGGCATTGATACACGGCCTGCGCGATCGTCACGTGCCGATACAAACCGCGGCGATCGGTTGGCGCGATCAGTTCGGCGATGTGAATGTCGAAACACTCTGGCCCCCGCCGCCGGAAGATCGCATCACGTTCAAAACGAACAACGACGGTTCGCTGGTGATGCGTTTCACCGTGAACACGCCCGCCGGTCCGCGACGGTTGATGATGAACGGCGACATTCAGGGCGTCGCCATGTCGATGCTCGCCGAGCGCGGCATCGACATCAGCGCCGAGGTGACCGACCTGCCCCACCACGGCAGCTTTCCGCCCGGCGTACTCAATTGGCTGCGACGGGTGCATCCGCGCATCGTGCTGCAATCGACCGGCCCGCGGAAACTGAACTGGGACAAGTGGGCCGGTCACACAGACGGCATGATGCGACTGATTACCGCCCGGCTGGGGGCTGTGACCGTGCGATTGAACCACGACGGCCACTGGTCCACGAGCCATTTCGCCGGGACCGCCGAAACGGACAATCCGCTGGAAAACAGTAACGACAGCCCCGCCAACGCATTACCGTGACAGATTCGCCCCCCCCGCCGGCGTCTGCTTTTTCATCGCCAATCGCCGACGGCGCGGGTATAATTAGGAAGCGAAGGAGTTACCTCATGCGTTACCAATCGACCCTGATCGTGACTGTGACGGTTGCCCTGACCCTGGGTTTCATTTCGCCGCTGTTCGCCGCGGATCAGGCCGAGGTCGATCAACTGCGCGCCGATTACGCCAAGCTCAAGGCCGAGATGGATCAGACCCTGGCGCAGATGCGCGATCTGAAACAGCAACTGGCCGCGCCCGCCGCACCGGCACCGCAGCAACCTGTCGCGGACATTTCACTGGATCAGAAAATCGACCGGCTCATCACCGCGCAGACGAATCTCGAAAAGAAACTCGACGCGCTGGCCGCCCAACAGACGCAGGCCGATCGCGCCCGTCAGCAGCAGGCCGCCACGCCCGTGCCCAATGATCTGAACAGCCCCTACGCCTATCGCTACAACGCCCCCGGAAGCACCCCCGCCCCTTCCCCCGACGCCAACGCGCCTCAGCCGGTCAACGCGACCTACTCCACCTACTCCAACGGCTACACCTCCGGCTCCTACGTCCCGCCCGTCCAGCCCGTCCAATCCGCCGGACCCGTCGTGTACGTCAATCCCCAACCCACCGTCGTCTATACCACCCCCACTTACATCTACTCCGACTGGTACCGGCCCTATCCCTACTACCCCCACTACTACCGCTATCCACGCTACTACCGTTCCGGCCTGAGCGTCGGCGTTTACGACGATCATTTCTACTTCGGCATCGGCACCGGCGTCCGCTTCGGCGGGCATAACCATCACCATCATCGCCATTGATCCCGGAGGATTGCGCATGACACCTCTTCGCATCGCCCTGCTGGCGTCGATCCTCGCGCTGTTCGCCATCGACCCCTCCGTCCGCGCCGCCGACACCCCCGGTTCCCCCAGCCCCGCCGATCTCGAAAAGCAACTGACCGACCTGCGCCGCGACCTGGCCGATACCCGCCTTCAGTTGCAACAGGCGAAAACCGAACTGGACGACATTCGCCGGTTCCTGGCGGAAAAAAACATCGACGAAAAACTCACCGAATGGCGCACGGAACGCGCCAAGCTCGCCGAGGAACGCCGGCTGCTCCAGATGGAACGCACCCGCCTCGACGCTTCGCGCAAAGCGCTGCATCAGGACACCACCCGCCTCGCCCAGCAATCCGCCGCCGATCAGCAAAAACAGCAGCAACAACAAACCGACGCCGTCGCGCCCCGTTGGAACGCCCAGTACGAGATCGGCCTGATCCGCGTTGACAACCCCACCGTCTATCTGACCGACATCAACGGACGAATCTTCATCGACCAATACCCCACCGCCGAACGCCACAAAGTCAAAGTCAGGGGTTCCTTCCTCAACCGCTCGCGGATGCCCTGGCGATACACCTTTGAAATCCGCATCGCAAGCACCGACCCCATCGGACTGAACGGACGCAAAATCCTCGCGTCCTGGCCCTATCAAACCCCCCTGCTCACCCCCGGCGAACTGCATAACTTCGAGGTCGAATTGCAACTCAAGGGCGGCGACATCGGCGACATCGACATTGTGCAAATCGGCAACGTCACCGCCGACCGTCCCGCCGACCCCAACACACCCAACACGCCCACCGTGCCCGCCACCCCCGCCGTCGAAGACAAATCCGCCCCCCCCAGGTGAACACTCAAGCCCCGACATGGCCCTTCCTGCTTCCGGGGGGCCTTGCCGGGGATCGTCGCCCGATTTCATTTCATTCATTTGCCGTGTTTTGATATCGCGGCGATTTCCCTTGTTTTGTTGTGGCGGGATTGCCAAACCATTTATTCCAAGAAATGCGTTGACACACGCCGCCCCTTGTGATTTATTGTTCGTATCGCATCCGCGACAACCAGCCCGATCAACACGTCGGGCTTGAACACAACGAAGAGAGTTTGAAGTTCGTAACGCGACGCCGCGACCTTTCGCCGGCGAGTGGTTTGCGTACACGCACAACTTAACGCCTCTCGGCTCTTTGACAACCGTATCCGTAACGTCCCCGAACCGGCGTCGATCGGCCTACCGGCCACCGGCGGCCCGATGCGCTCCCTCCTCCGCAAAGGCATCACCGTCACGCTCCAAATCGCCCGGTTGCGGCTGACGTGCTTCCCCCTGGCCAACCCCCGCTCTCCCCGGCGGGGGTTTTTTCATGTTCCAGCCCCGTTCCCGCTTCTCAACCGAGTTTGGGATCAGGCCATTCCGCCGCGATCGCCCGCTTCCTCGGTGTTGGAAGTCGCCCCATTGAATATTCGGTATTCGACGAAAATAGACCTATCATCGTCGCTGTTTGATGCGTTAAATACCGCGAAAAATACGCCGCTGTCCGCTCGCGCGACCATCCCCGAACCCCGATTCCCTCGCCCCCCCCGAAACTCGAAACTCTCCCCCACCCGCAATGGCCCCGCATTCATCGCCCGGTTAAACTATCCGCCATGCGAAACATGCTGATACTCGCCCTGATCGCGCTTGCGCTCGTGCCGCTGGTCGGCTGCGTCGAACGCACCATCACCATCACCAGCGAACCCGACGGCGCGCTGGTCTGGCTCAACGATGAAGAAGTCGGACGAACCCCCCTCAGCGTGCCGTTCACCTTCTACGGCGTGTACGACGTGCGCGTGTCCAAAGACGGCTACCAAACCCTCAACACCTCCCAACGAGCCGACGCACCCCTCAAAGACACCCTCGGCATCGACCTGTTCACCGAAATGGCCCCCTGGACCGAACGCATCAACCTTCAGTGGCACTTCCAACTCGACCAGGCCCAGCCCGTCGATGAGTCCCTCACCCTCGATCGCGCCCGACAATTGAAGGCGATGCTGGAAGAACAGGCCCCAGCCCAACAAACAGATCCCGCCGCGAAATGACCTGTTGGTGATTTTGGATTTGTGATTTAAGCCCAAGTCCTCCCCGCGTCCCCCAATCACAAATCCCCCTTCCCCCTCACCGCAGCGCCTTCGCCGGGTTCCCCGCCACCGTCTGACCGGTCGCCACATCGCCTCGCACCATGCTCCCGGCTCCGACCACCGCGTCGTCGCCGATGCGCACGCCCGGCATCACCGTCGCGCCCGCCCCGATCAATGTCCGATGCCCCACCGTCACACGTCCGCACAGAATACTTCCGGGGGCGATGTGTGCCGCGTCGCCGATCACGTTGTCGTGTTCGACGATGCTGCCGGTGTTGATGATCGCCCCGGCCCCGATGCGCGTCATCGACTGCGCCACCGCCAGAGGACCGATGTAAACCCCTTCATCCACACTCGCCGACGGACTGACCACCGCGGTCGGGTGAATCACCGTCGCCAGTTTTCGACCCGACTGCTGCAATTCGTTCATCAATCGCCCGCGGATCGCGTTGTCGCCGATGGCGACGAGCCAGTGGGCGTCGTCGTCGAAACGGTCGATCACCGTCCAGGCCGCGATGTGTGTGCCCGGTCGCAAACGGTCGTCACGATAGCCCAGCACGACCCAGCCCTGCGCCGCCGCCGCCTCCGCCACGACCAGCCCGTGTCCCCCGGCTCCGTAAACGATCAGCTTGTGTCGCATGACGCCATTGTCCGATGGGCAAGGTCGAATGTCGAATGCGGAAAGAAAGTCGGAAGTCGGAAGTCGGAAGTCGGAAGTCGGAAGTCGGAAGTCGGAAGAATTTTATACACGGCTCTTTACTTCCCACTTTCCTCCCACTTCCGACTTTCCAACGGGTATCATGTTGTCGGGTCAGAATCACATGATTTTCCGAGAGCAACCATGACACGTATGTCGAAAAGCGAGAAGCAGTTCCGGGGGCGGGGGCCGAGCATCGCGGCGAAGCTGGATGAGGTGAAGCGCGGAGAGGTTTCGCCGGACGAGTTTCTCAATCGTGAATTAAGCTGGCTGGAGTTCAACCGGCGGGTGTTGCACGAAGCGCTCGACCCGCGCACGCCGCTGCTGGAACGGACGAAGTTTCTGTCGATTTTCACGAGCAATCTGGACGAGTTTTATCAGAAGCGTGTGGGGGGATTGAAGCGGCAGCTCGCGGCGGGGATCGTGTCGCGCACGCCGGACGGGCGCACGCCGACCGAACAGTTGGTGGCGATCCGGCGGATGGTCCTGCCGATGTTGCAACAACAGGCGGCGTGTTTCACGAACGACATTCGTCCGAAGCTGCATGAGGCGGGGATTCATCTGTTGAAATGGGAGGAATTGAGCGAGCAGGAGCGGGGTGTCGCGGATCGGTATTTCACGCAGAACGTGTTTCCGGTGCTGACGCCGCTGGCGGTCGATCCGGGGCATCCGTTTCCGTTCATCTCGAATCTGAGCACGTCGCTGGGCGTGACGCTGAGTCATCCGAACAGTGAGGAGCGGATGTTCGCGCGGGTGAAGGTTCCGGCGACGCTGCCGCAGTGGGTGGAATTGGGAAGGGACGAAGGGACGAAGGGACGAAGGGACGAAGGGAAAGAGGCGGAGCCGATCCCCACTGCGTCCCTTCGTCCCTCAGTCCCTTCGTCCCTTTCTTCCTCCACTTCGTGCCTTCGTCCCTCCGTGCCTTCGTCCCTTTCTTCTCCCGCTTACCGTTTCGTTTCGCTGATCGACATCATTTCGCACAACATGGACGATCTGTTCCCGGAGATGCGGATACACAACATGATGGCGTTCCGCATCACGCGCAACGCCGACGTGGAGCGTGAAGAGGAGGATGCCGAGGATTTGCTCGACATGATCGAGCAGGAATTGCGGGAGCGGCGGTTCGCGCGGATCGTCCGGCTGGAACACGGGCCGAACCCCGACCCGTGGATGCGTCGGTTTTTGATGCAGGAGTTGGAACTGGCGGAGTCGGATGTGTACGAGATGCCCGGCGAGCTGGACTTCACGGACATGATGGCGTTGGGGGACATCGACATGCCGGCGCTGAAGTACCAGCCGTGGACGCCGACGATCCCGCCGCTGCTGGCCGATGACGAGACGGACATTTTCAGCGTGATCCGGTCGGGCGATTTTCTGGTGCATCATCCCTATGAGTCGTTCAACGGTTCGGTGGAGCGGCTGATCCGCACCGCGGCGCTGGACCCCAAGGTGCTGGCGATCAAAATGACGCTCTACCGCACCGGCGAGGCCAGTCCGTTCATCCCGATGCTGATTCGGGCCGCGGAAACCGGCAAGCAGGTCGTCGTGCTGGTGGAACTCAAGGCGCGATTCGATGAAGAACGCAACGTGCAACTGGCGCAAAAACTGGAAAAAGCGGGTGTTCACGTGGTCTATGGCGTGGTGGGTTACAAAACGCACACCAAAACCACGCTCATCGTGCGACAGGAAACCGAAGGGCTTCGCTGCTACGCGCACATCGGCACGGGCAACTACCACGCGGGCACGGCGAAACTTTACACCGACCTGGGCTACTTCACCTGCAAGAGCGAAATCACCGAAGACCTGGCGCAGATGTTCAACTATCTGACCGGGCGGTCGCTGAAACGCGATTACAAAAAACTGCTGGTCGCGCCGGTGAACATGGAACAGCGGTTCTGCGAAATGATCGAACGCGCGATCGCCAATCAGAAGGCGGGCCGGCCGGCGCACATCATCGCCAAGATGAACTCGCTGGAACATCGCGGGATTTGCCGGATGCTGTACCGGGCGAGCAACGCGGGGGTGCGGATCGACCTGATCGTGCGGGGATTCTGCTGCCTGAGGCCTGGCGTGAAGGGGTTGAGCGAGAATATCCGCGTGACCAGCGTGATCGGGCGATACCTCGAACACAGTCGCATCTTTTACTTCCGGGGAGGCGCGGCTGACCCGATCGACGGCGAATACTACATCGGCTCGGCGGACTGGATGTACCGCAACCTGCTGGCGCGCGTGGAGGCGATCACGCCCATCGAAGA
>JBAYVY010000153.1:0-8471 GCA_041674345.1 Phycisphaeraceae bacterium
CGGCTCGCTGACCGGCGCGCAGTTCGCCGACGTACTCAATCTGCCGACCGGTTACGTCGTCGATTACGCCTACGGCGAAAGCGGCAACCAGATCGCCCTGGTGGTCCCCGAACCGGCGACGCTCGGTCTGTTGGCGCTCGGCGGTTTGATGATTTCGATTCGCCGACGCAAAGCGTAAGTGATTTTTCATCCTCCTCCACGGCCCGGTGCCCAACGGCACCGAGTCGTTTTGACCGAGAAGTAATCAGGCAGTGCGTTGTGACCGAAGATATCAGGAGGCGGAGAAGGGCGCGGGAGTTGCGTAATGAAAACATCACAAGCCGCCCTTGCTTCAACCACGTCCGCAAGTCCGGCCCGCGCCGCCCATCGGCGGGGGGCGGGGGCAATTAATTGCCCCCGCCGGGGATTTCGGGGCTTTACGCTTGTGGAACTTTTGGTGGTGGTGGCGATCATCGCGCTGCTGATAGCGATTCTGCTGCCGGGTCTGAAAAAGGCCAAAGAAGCGGCGGTCGGCGCGGTGTGCCTGTCCAACATGCACCAGGTCGGCTCGGCGATGTACATGTACGCCGGAGACTACAATGGTTACGCCCTGTCGCCGGAGCCGTGGTTCTCCGTCAGCGGCACATCATATGGGGCCCGACGCGAACGTAGCTGGCCTGATACCCTGATGGGCGGCAAATACCTGGCGGACGTGCGGGTGTTCATTAACACTTACTATTCCCCTGATCCAAGCAGCGGGCCGGGTTGCGCCGTCTCCGCTGTGCCGGAGAAAAATGTATTCACTTGCCCCGCCCTTCCGCCGCCCCATGTCCCCTTTGGTGCCAGCGGCACGTCGTTTCCCGTCAATGGAACATATGGCAGTAGTTCGTTCTGCTTCGGCATCCGACAGATTAAGAGCGATACCGAATACCGCTATGAAGGCGAGGTTTACGATAAAACATACCGCCTGCCCAAACTGGACACATTGAGCCGCAGCGGACCTTTCATGGCCGATACATGGGCGGAAAACAGATCATGGGGCTATCCCACACAATCCGGATTCTTTTTTCTGGATCGCACCGACTGGGGCAACGGCGAGATCGGCAACATTTATCGCCGGCACAACGATGCCGCGAGCGTCTGGTTCCCGGACAACAGCGTGAAGTTGATGGGCGAAGGTGCCATCGCCGCGTTGCCGCATCCCCTGAACGCCCCTGTCAATGGACAGGTGTATTCCAGCCCGTGACGGCATGAAAACGACAAACGATTGATGTGGGAATCGGGGCCGCTGTGTTTCTTCGCCGCTTGGTTTGTGAAGGAGTCCGACTGATGCGAATTGGGTGGGTGCTTGTTGTTCTGGTCGTTTGTTCGCCGCTTCATGCGGAACTGTTTGATGTGGATTTCAGCCGTGACGGGGCCGCGGCGCTGCGCGATCAATCCGGCGGCGCGGACATCAACACCAACGTCAAACCCCCGGAACCCCCGGAACCCCCGGAACCCCCGGAATCCCCCGCGAAAAATCTCGTCGATTCACCGGCGGGCAGGGTTTATCGTTTCGATGAAACCACGCGTGTTTGGTTTCCCACGAAGGCCGTGTTCAAGCCGCCGATGACGATTGAAATGTGGTTCCGCCCCACCCAGCGCCCGCTCGGCCCGCTGTCGGGGCTGATGCAGCATTTCGCCTACGGCAAGAGCGGCTTCCGCATCGCTTACCTGCGCGATCCCAACCGTGTGACCTTCTACTGGAACGGCGGCGACAAGGAACACGGCGTCAACACGATCGGCACGCTCGCCGTCGGTCGCTGGCATCACCTGGCGTGTACGCTGGATGGCGAGGACGTGTTGAAGATTTACGTGGACGGGCAACTGGACATCACGCAAAAACTCGACATGCCGTTCGAGCCGGGTCCGCCGACCGATGTGATTCTCGGCTCGTACAGCGGCGCGATCGGCCAGTTCGTCGGCCTGATGCGCGGGGTGAAAATCAGCGACATCGTTAAAAGCGATTTCCCGCGGGTCGCAGGCGATTTACAGAAATGGAACACTCCTTCCGAAGCCGACCTGCTGCCCAAGGCCGTCACCACGCCGGAGGTGGATGTGAAGACGCTGTTCGCCGGCGATCTGATGTCGGTGGGTTTCGAGGGCGATCTGGCGGCGACGATCAACGGTAATCGCGTGGAGCCGGTGAACATCACGCCGGTCCAGATCACGGAGAACGGGCGTTTTGTGCCGGGGATTATTTCGGGGGTCAGTCAGAAGGCGTTCGACATGAATGCGTTTCGGGCGGTTCGCTATGCGACGCCGCGGGATTTTCCGCCGGCCAGGGGGGGCACGATCAGCGTGTGGGTCAAACCGGCGGACTGGTTTTCGCCCAAGGGCATCGAGGCGTTGAAGAAGAACGACTGGACGCGGCGGAAGGTGATCTTCCACGCCGACGGCGTGCAAGGGCAGTGGGGACCGTGGTCGCTGGGATTGACGATCATCGACAAGCCCGAATCGCAGACCGTCCGCTGGAGCGCGGCGCTCGGCGGGCAGGTGGAATTGTTTCACACGATGCGGCTGAAGAATCAGCAGTGGTATCTGCTGACCGCCACGTGGGAACCCGACACGATCGACGCCAAACGCGTTCGCGCCCGGTTCTACATCAACGGCTCGCGGATGGACGAGGCGCTGGGCAACGCGATGCCGATGAACTTGGCCGGTGAACATCTGAACCTCGGCTCGACGAACGCCGGCGTGGCGTATTCGGGCACGCTGGATGAGTTTCATCTGCTCGATCATCCGTTGACCGGCGGGCAGATACTCGGCTACTACCGACTGGTCCATCCCTCCACGAATGACTGAATCACGGCGCGCGACCGCGACAACGAAGCCGCGCCACCGATCCCAACTCACAAGGAGCTGTGCGCGATGAAGACCCGATTCAACAGGGGCGTTCCGATTCTGTCCTGTGTGTGCCTCCTTTGCATGAGCGTCGCGGCGTGTTTGGCCGACGGCGTGACGACCGATCATCAACGCATCCTTCTCGACCTGGCCGGGACGTGGCAGGGCCGCACCCTGCCGGGTGTCGAACTGACCTATCCCGAATCGAAAGGTGAGTGGAAGTCCATTACGATTCCGCGGGAGCAGCCGATCGCCGACGACAAGACGATGTTGATTGAAAGCTCGCCCTACGCGCCTTCGGTCAAGGAACTGCTGACCCCCGACGGCAAGTCCATCGCTCCGAAGTGGCTGAGCAAATCCGTCGCCGCCTTCCGTCGCACGTTCAAAATGGATGCCGCGTGGCTGACCGATCATCGCGCGATGCTGCATCTGGGCGGGGCGGGGTTTCATCACAAGGTTTTCATCAACGGCGAACAAGTCGGCGAATCGCTCATCGGCCTGGTGCCCGCCGAGTACGACGTGACTTCGCTGTTGCGCGCCGACGGCGATAACGAACTGGTGATCGTCGTGGGAAACGCCGCGACGTTGCTCGATGTCGCCAACAAAACGCTGCTCGCCCCGGTGTCGGGCGTGATGGCGGGCGTCTGGGGCGATGTGCAAATCCGCTTCATGCCCCCGATCCGCATCACCGATGTGTTCATCACCACCGGCGTCACCGATAAACGGATCGACGCGCAGGTCACGCTCCACAACACCACATCGCAACCCGCCACGGTGCGCCTCGGCGGACTGGTCACCGATGACGGCGGCCGGGCGATGACCAACCTCGACGAACAGACCGTCACCGTTCCCGCCGGCGAACAAACCGTCGTGACGCTCGGCAAATCATGGATCGCGCCGACGCTCTGGTCCCCCACTTCCCCGGTGCTGTATCACCTGACCGTCAACGCCACCGACCATGGAAAACTGCTCGATCAGCAGCGGGAACGATTCGGGTTCCGCCAGTTTGAAATCCGCGGGCGCGATTTCTACCTCAACGGCACGCGCGTCACGCTGCTGCGAAACAGCATGCTGTCGGGCCTGGGCGTGGATCAGCCGCACGCGCTGGACATGGCGCGGCAGCAGGCCGGTCATCCGTTCAACTGCTGGCGATTGCACCTGGGCTTCAACGGCCGGGCGATGCTCGACGCCACCGATCAGATCGGCCTGATGTGCATTCCCGAATCGGCGTGGTACCACGTCGATAGCAAGTTCAACATCGAAAAAGCCGATCTCTGGCTCCCGCAGGTCGAAGCGTACACACGCGGTATGATCCGCCAGAATCGCAATCGTCCGTCGGTCATCATGTGGAGCTTGACCAACGAAACGATGTGGCAACGCATCGACAATCTGAGCATGGATGTCGCCCAGCACGTGCTGGACGCCGCGAAACAGGCCGACACCACCCGCCCCTTCAGCGTCGATGGCGACAACTCGTGGGACGGCCGCGCCGATGTCATCAACATCCACTACCCCGAAGGCGAGATGCAGACCGACCTGTCGCGCCAATACCCCAACGCCGGCCTGCTGTATCCCAACATGTTCCACTGGTTGCAGGACAAGGGCATGAACCATTCCTGGCGGGCCGACTTTGAATGGGATCGTCCCCTGGTCATCGGCGAATACTGGGCCGTCGGCGAAAACCCGCGCATGCCGCTGTCCGGTTTCTACGGCGAAGCGTCCTTCGACTGGGAACGCGAACGCTTCGACGATTTCGTCGGACGCGACGGCCAACCCGAACACCCCAGCATCTGGGCGCTCAAAGGCATGACCGATGTCTATCGCATGAGGGGCGTCGCCGGGCTGAATCCGTGGTACGGCGACCGCGGCCAGTTCATGAAGGACATCGACGTTCGCCCCGTCGAGTTCCATCCCAATTTCATCGGCGGCAAACAGGCCGTCCGCAAAGTCGTCATCTTCAACCAGACCCCCGGACGCTATGCCTACATGCAGTTGCAATGCCGCCTGATCGTCGGCGAGCAAACCGTCTGGACCGGCAAGGTCAACAGCTACGTCGAACCCGGTGAAACCAAGTTCTTCGATATCCCCATCGACCTGCCCGCCGTGCAATCACCCACCGCCGCGCGCTTCGTCGTCCGTCTCATCCACGAACGCGGCGGCAACTGGCCGGCGCTGGCGCGATACGAAGAAACCCTTTACCTCTGGCCTCCACCTTCACTGGCGGGCCTGGACACCACGGGGCTGGTCGTCGTCCGGCATGATGCGAGCGTGACCGAGGCGTTGAAAAATCTCGGCCTCGATGTCACCGCCAAAGATCAACTGACCGCCGATGATTTGAAAACCGCACGCACCGTCATCCTCGGTCCCGGCGTCGCCACCGGCGACATGAAAGAGCCGCTCATCGACTTCATCAAAAACGGCGGGCGCGTCATCCAACTCCAATTCACCGACGAACAATCGCTCTCCGTCGCCGCGCCCGCTCCCGATGCGCTCCACGCCGCGACACGCGCCTGGATGCTCGCCACGCATCATCCGATCCTCGAAGGTCTGTCCGACGGCATGTTCAGCTTCTGGCGACCGGACAACCTCGTCGCCGCCGGTACGCTGCGCAAACTGCCCGGTTCCACCGCGAAATACCTGCTGCAATCGGGCGGGCGATTCGGCCTGGCGTGGTCCCCTCTGGTCGAAATGCCGATGGGCAAGGGCACGCTGCTGCTGTGCCAGTTGCCGCTGATCGAACGGGTCGGCGTCGAACCCGCGACCGGCGTGCTGCTCGAACGCATGGTCCGTTACGCCCAACAATTCACGCCCGTCGAAACCCATCCGCTGACCGTGCTGGCTTCGCCGGAACACCCACTGTTCAGCGCGCTGGCCGCGGCGAACGTCGCCGTCACCACCACGCAACCGACCCCCGGAACTTCCGGTGACGGGCCGGTGCTTGTTCACGCCTCCGCGAAACTCACCGGTTCGCAAATCGCGCAACTCAAACAACGATTGGCCGACGGCGGCATCGTCTGGCTCAGCGGGTTCGATCCGAAAACCATTGACACCATCGCACCGCTGCTGCCGTTCAAGGCCGGGCTGGTCGCGTTCGATGCGAAAAAGACACAAGGCGCGGTTGTGCGTTCGACCGACCCGCTGATCGCCAACGTCAGCGCGCAGGAACTGGCGTGGTATCACTTCAGCGGGGCGCGCGGCGACTTTTTCGCCGGGTGCAAACCCACCGCCGAACTCGCCCAATGGCTGCTTCAACCCCCGACACTGGAATCCGCGCACAAACTCATCGAACCCGGCCTGCTGGTGAAAATCCCCGTCGGACGCGGCGTGATTCTGTTCGATACGCTGCTCTGGCCCGCCGCCCTGGCGACCGAGTATGATAAGATCGTGCAACTGGTCGGTTCGCTGGCGATGAACGTCGGCGCGACCGTCGAGCCGAACAGCGATGCGGAAAACTTCGTTTACACCCCCGTGGACATCAGCAAACAGGCGAACATGGGCTTCTATGATCCGACCGCGAACGATGGTGTCGGCGGGTGGACCGACGACGGCCTCAACGACATGCGATTCTTCCTCATCAATCACGTCGGCAAGGGCGGCGGGCTTGAAAACGGCATGGATGTCGCCGTCGAAGCCATGCCGCCGCAGGTCACGTTCCTCGGTCGCACCTTCGCCATGATCGACCCGAAAAAGAACGACGGCAAATCCGTCATCAGCTTGCGCGGCGGCGATCACGGCGCGAAATTGCCCGTCGGCGCCGAGGGCATTCCCGTCAACCAGCGTGCCGATCGGCTGTGGTTCGTGCAGGCCGCCGGATGGACCGGCCCGGCCAATCAACCCATCGCCAAGTACGTCATTCATTATGTTGACGGATCGACCGTCGAGTTCCCCATCCGCAATGGACGCGAAGTCGGCGACTGGTGGAACCCCGCGCCCCAATCGCTGGCACAAGTCGCATGGTCCGGTCGAAACCTCAAACATTCACCCGTCGGCATGTACCTGACCTCGTGGACCAACCCCACGCCCGGCAAAACCATCCGCAGCATCGACGTGATCGGCAACCAGAGCGACGCGCAGTTCGTCGTCGTCGCCATTACCGCAGGAGTTGAAAAACGCCCATGACCCCCGCCCCAAGAAGTGCAAGCGATGAGCCAACAGCCAACAGCCAACAGCCAACAGCAATCAGAAATCGGAAATCGGAAATCGGAAATTCCCCCGCCCCCGCCGTGTTCTGGTGTTCCGACCCGGTGGGACCGAATCAGACGCTGGTGATCGCCGGTGACCGGTTCGGACTTGATGCCGTGGTCGAACTGGCCGCGTGTGATGATGCGCCCGCCGGCGATCCGCCGGTGAATCCCGTCGCATCATGCGCCGATCTGCCGCGCGACTGGCGGGCCGTCACGCCCGCGCAGATCACGACGCAATCCATCAAAGCCGTCGTGCCGCCCGATGGCAAACCCACGTTGTGGCGCTGCCGCGTGCGCCGGGGCGATGTGTGCGGCGAAGCGAGGTTCGTCAATGCCGCCGATGTCTGGTGGACGCAGGGCGATGAAGGTTCGCAACGCGCCACACCCGGCGGCTGGTTGCGCCTGCACGGCAAGTGTCTGGACTTCGGCCAACCCATCCGCGTCGCGCTGCGCCTCCGCGCCGGCGGGGCGGCGGTCGATCTGCCGATCCGTCAGACCAGCGCCTACCGCGTCATCGCCGATCTGCCCGCCGATCTTGCGACGGGGGATTACGACATCCATTTCCATCACGGTCTGGGCGGGCCGAGGGGTTGGACCAGCGCCGGTCGGATTCAGGTCGTGGCTCCCGTCGCGTCGTTCGGCCCGCAACTGAACGTGGTGGATTTCGGAGCCGACCCCACCGGCAAAAAGGATTGCACACTGGCGGTCGTGCAGGGACTCGAACGTCTGGCGGGTCTGGGCGGGGGGGTGCTGTTTTTCCCCGCCGGTCGTTATCGCATTGATTCGATCCTCCGTCCGGGCATGTGGATTCAATCGCCGCTGCGCGTGCCGCGCCACGTCGTGATGCGAGGCGAAGGCATGCACGTCACCAGCTTGTGGTGGCCCGATCAGAAAGAACCCCTGCCGACGCTCATCGAGGCGCAGGGCGACCTGGTGATTGAAGACCTGGCGATTTACACGCAGGGCCGGCACCGCAACGTGATTTCCAGCGACGGCGAGAACGTGCGGATTCGCCGGGTACGCATCCGCGCCAACTGTTATTACATGTGCATGGACGCCGGTCGCTCGCACCATCGTCGCGGCGTGGAAGAGCGCGCGCTGGAAATGGGTTCCGCCATCGAACTGTGGGGCGCCAACCACCAGGTCACCGATTGCGACATTTACCATTCCGCCCGCGCGTTTTCCCTGATGCATATGCGGGGCGGGGTGATCGCGCGCAACAAGGTCCGCGCCATGGGCTTCGCCGGTGTTCACGGACCCGACCGCCTGGTCATCGAGGACAACGACTTCGAGGCCAATTCGCTGACCGGCATGGGCAACGGCGTGGACCTGTTTTTCGGCGCGTCCTATTCCCGCCACGTCTATTGGGCGGGCAACCGCATCGCGCATCTGCACGGCGGGGATCACGAGGCGCTGACGCTCGAC
>JBAYVY010000154.1:0-8459 GCA_041674345.1 Phycisphaeraceae bacterium
TCGTTGATGAATTGTTTGACCTTGCCGACGAACACTTTTTCATCCGGCAAGTCCTGGCTCAATCCGCCGACGCGCGTCCAGCTTGTCGTGAAGCGCGCCCCGCAGATGTATTCGCAAATGTCATAGATGTTCTCGCGCTCGTTGAAGCCGTACAGAAACGCGGTCAGCGCCCCGACATCCATCGCCGCGGCTCCGACGCAGAGCAGGTGATCCTGAATACGCGCCAGCTCGCCCATGATCGTCCGCAGCGCCGTGCAGCGCGGCGTGATCTGGATGCCGAACAACTTCTCCACCGCGTGATGCCAGACGATATTGTTGTGAATCGGCGAAACATAATTCATGCGGTCGGTGACGACGACGTACTGGTTGTAGTCGTGATGCTCACCGATCTTCTCAAAACCGGAGTGCAGATAGCCGATGTGCGGCACGGCACGGACGATGCGCTCACCGTCGAGTTCCAACACGATACGCAGCGTGGTGTGGGTGGCCGGGTGCTGCGGGCCGAAGTTGAGCGTCCACCGGTCGCCGCGTTCAGGGCGGTCGGCAAGGTAGGGTGTTGTTTCGATATCGACATCGAGCGGTTTCAAATCATATGGCATGGCGAGGAGCTCCCGCAGACAAAACAAGCCCTAAAGTATAGAGTCAATCGCCATTTGCGTCGAGACCGACAACGCAACCAGACATTTAAAAACATCGGTACACAGGACCGCGGCGGCCGGCGGGCCTCGCTGCGGGCCTTCTTCTATTGAAAATAGAGATAACTCGTCTTCTTCGTAAGAAGCCCTGTTGGTTGGTGGAAAACACGGTGTGGGAGAGCGCAAGCATCGGTTCGATAGTCGGTTGCGCGACAATACAATATCTGAATCACTTGTCGGTAAACATGGCGGTCAAGAACGGCGAATGTCCGCTGATTGACGTCGAGTGGGTTTGGGGGATGCCAGCGGGTTGATCTATTGGATACAACTATCGGTTCCTGTCGGGTCGTCCACGGGTTTTCCACCGCGTTGTGAACAGCCCCGGCCCCGGAAGTTGGAAGCACCGAAAAGGAGAAGGCGTAGAGGCAAGCGGAAATAACATGTGGGGGAGGTTTCGGTGGGATCAGGTGCGCAGTTGGGCGTTGGTGGTGGTCAGGTCGCGGTCGAGGGTTTGCAGTTGGGCGGCGAAGTTGGGGTCGTCGTTGATGCGATCGGCGACGGTTTTGATCGCGTGCATGACGGTGGTGTGATCGCGCCCGCCGAAGTATCCGCCGATCTCTTCCAGGGAATAGGTCGTGCGTTGCCGGGCGAGGTACATGCAGACCTGTCGGGGGATGGTGATGGAGCGATGGCGGCGTTTGGACTGGAGGTCGGAGAGTTTCACGCCGAAAAAATCGGTCACGGCGTCGATGATGGTTTGAATCGACATTTGCGGGCCGACGCCCCCGGAAGCGGGAGTATCGCCCAGCGCCTGCTGGGCCAGGTCCATCGTGATGGGCTGGCCGGTGAGCGCGGCGATGGACTGGATGCGGGTGATGGCGCCTTCGAGTTCGCGGGTGTTGGATTCGATGCGCGCGGCGATGTGGCAGACGACATCATCGGGGATGGTGATGCCGCGGATCGCGGCTTTTTTACGCACGATGGCGACGCGGGTTTCATAGCACGGCTTGTCGATGCGCGTGACCAGACCCCAGTTGAAGCGCGAGACCAGGCGTTCTTCAAGTTCGGGGATTTCATTCGGCGGCGAATCGCTGGAGAGGATGATCTGTTTACCGGCCTGGTGGAGGGAGTTGAAGGTGTGGAAGAACTCTTCCTGTGTGCGTTCGCGGTTGGCCAGGAAGTGAATGTCGTCGATGACGAGCATATCGACGTGGCGGTAGCGATGACGGAAGTCGTTCATGCGCCCGCTCTGCACGGCGTCGAGGAATTGATTCATGAATGTATCGCAGGAGAGATAGCAGATGCGCGCGCGGGGATTGTCAAGCAGAAGTTTTTGGCACGCGGCCTGGAGGAGATGCGTTTTGCCCAGCCCGACCCCGCCGTGGATGAACAGCGGGTTGTACGCCTTGCCGGGCTGCTGCGCGACGGCGATGGCGGCGGCGTGCGCGAGACGGTTGCCGGGGCCTTGGACGAAGTTGTCGAAGGAATAATCGGGCGAGAGGAGAATCTGATCGGGGGTTTCGTCAGGATCGTTGGGGGGACCGTTGGCGGGGGCAATAAATTGCCCCCGCCGGGTATCGGAAGCGGCGGCGCGGGGCAACTGGCCGTCGCCATCGACGAAGCGGACGGTGAGCAGCGCGCCCGATGCGTGTTGGGCGGCTTCGTTGAAGGTATCGACGCATCGGCCGGCGAGGTATTGACGTTGGACGTCGTTGGCGACGCGGATTTGGAGGATGCCGCCGTCGATCCAGAGGGGTTCGAGTTCCTCGAACCACTGGCGGCAGATGTCGCTGTGGTGTTGGCGCAGATAGCTGAGCATCGCGCGCCAGAGGGCGGGGTCGGGAGTGGACATAAATACCATTCTTCCAAAGCCGGTCGGCTTGAAGATGAAATTGCGTTCAGGTTGTGGATTCGACACGCGGCACATCCGGTGCGCCACCACGCCGCGCTCCGTCACGGTAATCGGACACGATCAAACTACGGGCGCGCGGGGCTGGTGTCAATGGGATTTTCGCGCGAAGCGCCACAGGAATCATCCCGCGGCTTTGAGGACGTCGATCACCCACGGGGGCGTGTCGGCGATGAACGCGCGCAGCGTTTTGCGGCTGCGGAGATAAAACCACGCCATACCGCCCTGGAAAATAATGGTGGCGGGGATCAGCGATGCGTAAACGATCAGGGAAAGGGTTTGCTCCAGATCGGCGATTTGTTTGCCCACGTCGCCGACTTCGATGAGTTCTTGCAAATGAGGATCGGAGCCGCCGGCGATAAAGATCAGTTGCCAACAGGCGTAGAGAATGATGATGATGCCGAACGAGGCCTGATTGGCGGCGAGCATGGACAGGCCCCGCTCGTCCAGTTGTTTGACGCGGTTGCGCCCGTGGAACTCGACGAACGCAACAGTGCCCAGCACAAGCACCGCGAGAATCGACAGCGGATCGAAGAGTACGATCAACATGCTCAGCGCGGCGAGGATCGTGGCGGACCAGCCGTTGAACGTCGCCAGGCCGCACACCCGGTCGATACGCTTGCGACGAACGCGGGCGTCTTTGATCTGTTGACGCGACGCTTCGTCCAGCGACCCCGCCCCCGGAAGTTGGGTTCCCGGAAGTTGTGACATGGATGTGGGAGCGGTGGTCATGGGTTTATCCCGACGAGCCGGCGTCGATGTTCATGGGTGATGTTATCGGCAATTTTCGGCTCCGGCTCGCTTTTCCTGGACAAAAGACTTCGCTACCCTGTCACGGTTTGACATAAAGGAATCCCATGAAAATCGCCGATCAGACCGTCGTACTCATCAACTACACGCTGACCAACAACGACGGCGAAATCATCGACAGTTCGCAAGGTCGCTCGCCGCTGGCGTACCTGCACGGGGCGGGGAACATCATTCCGGGATTGGAAAACGCGCTGATCGGCAAAGACATCGGCGAGGAATTGACCGTCACCATTCCGCCCGCCGAAGCATATGGCGAACTGGACCCCGAAATGATTCAGCCCGTGCCGCGCGATCGTTTCGGCGGGGTGGAAACCATCGAGATCGGCATGCAGTTCCAGGCCAACACGCCCCAGGGACCGCGCATCGTCCGCGTCGTCGCCGTGGACGACGCCAACGTCACCATCGACGCCAATCACCCCCTCGCCGGCCAGACGCTGAACTTCGCCGTCAGCATCGTCGGCATCCGCCAGGCCACGCCCGAAGAATTGTCGCACGGCCACGTCCATGGACCGGACGGACATCATCATTGATTGGATGATTGGGGTGATGCAAGAAAGCATGCGAGAAGCTGTTGATCGACGGTCGGTCCCGCGGCTTGCGGAAAATCGCCACTCCCGCAAGCCGCAGGACGCAAGCCCTTCTCACACGCTTTTCTACATCACCCAATCACCAAATCTTACTTAACCTCCCGCCCCGTTTTGCCGACATGTTCTTTATGAGCGAAGGCAAGGGGGTCATCTCGTCCGATCAGCCCGCGCAGCGACCGGCTCCCAGCCAGTCCGCCGCGAGCGAACATTTGCGCATTCTGTCCCGCCCCGATTGGGTCGAGCCGGTCGTCATGTTCCTCAAGGAAAAAGCCCTGACCGCCGGCGTGTGCGACACCGTCACCGCCGATCGTCTGGTCGTCGCCCTCACCGAAGCCATCACCAACGCCATCGTCCACGGCAATTACGAACTGTCCAGCGAACTGAAAAACCGCGGTGACGGCTCGTTCAAAAAAGAACTCGACGCCCGCGTCACTCATCCCGATTACACCGGCCGCGTCGTCGATATCCGTGTCGAATATCGCGCCGACCGATGCACCTGGGTCATCCGCGATCAGGGACAGGGCTTCGATTTCCGCAAGGCGCTCAAACGCGCCGAGTCCGACGACCCGATGGAACTGCTCGCCGCCGGTCGCGGCATCACGATCATGCGCGCGTTCGTCGATGAAATCGACTGGGCCGAGGACGGCCGCGAAGTCCACCTCGCCCTCCATTTCGACAAGGGCATCGAACAACGCAAACATCGCCGCATCCCTTATTCCGCTTCCATCGCGCTGACCGTCAATCCCGTCGATCCGCCCCACGTCGCCATCGCGCGCAACCTCTCGGTCAGCGGCATCGCCTGCGTCATGGATCATGCGCTGCCCGTCGGCTCACGCGTCCAGGTCACGCTCAACGTCATCGACCCCGACTCCGCCGTCATGCCCGGCTCCATCGTCCGCTGCCGACCCATCAACGACCCCTACTTCGACCTCGGCATCCGGTTCGACGACCCCGCCGAGGAATAACGCCTCACGCCGCGATACCTCCCCTCCTGTCATTTGGGCTTGCCTCCACGCCTTTCCTCTGTCATAACATTCCCATGTCCCACGCCCTCGAACACCGTGACGTCCGCCGCCAAACCTCCCCCCTCCACGGCACCGGCGTCTTCACCCTCCGCCCCTTCACCCAAGGCGAACCCGTCTTCACCTTCGAGGGCCCGTCAATCGCCGCCGCCGATGTCCGCGACGACATGCGCGTCATGCAAATCGCCGCCGACCAATATCTCGTCGAAGACCCCGCCGCCGATTACATCGAAAACTACGTCAACCACTCCTGCAACCCCAACCTCGGCTTCACCACCGGCTCAACAACTTTGCACGCCCTGCGCGACATCGCCCCCCACGAAGAACTCACCTGGGATTACTCCACCAGCATCAACGACCCCGGCTGGTCGATCCCCTGCCGCTGCAACTCCCCCCACTGCCGCGGAAACATCCAATCCTTCCAAGACCTGCCGCCCCACATCCAACAACAACTCCACCCGATCACCCTGTCCTACTTACGCCCATAAAGCCGCCCCCGCCGGTCGCGGTCTTCCACAAAGCCGCCACCGCTGGTGGCGGTCTTCCGTACCCCGCGAGCGTCCAATCATACCCACGCTTTTCCAACTCCCCAAGACCGCGACCACGTCCGGGGGCGGTCGCGGCTTTGTTTTACTTCCGGGAATTACTTCCGGGAATTACTTCCGGGGGTTACTTCCGGGGGTTATGTCGCTCAATGTACGCCACCAAATTCTCCCAATGTTCCGCATCCTCAACAAACTCCAACCATCTCCCCCTGCACCACACCGGCCCTTCATGCGTCGTCTGCCGATGCACCGCTTTCGTCGTCTGATCCGCCAGCCACTTGGTCGTGTTCTCGATGTCCCGCGTCGTGTACGTCAACAGCGCATGAACGTGTGTTTCGCACACCGTCATCGCCTCGATCCGCCAATCCGATTTCGCTTCGCATTCGTGTAACGCCGCCTCCACCACCGCTTGCATCCGCTCATCCAGCCGCATCGGCGGATGCGTCATGCGCTCCTCCGCCATCCGCCATCGCACCGCGTCCCCCTCATGCAAAACGTGTGGCTCGATGTACCCGATCTCCGCATCCCACGCCGACGACCAATGCCCGCGCTCATCCCCCGGCAACCACAACCCGTACCCCGATTTCACCCAGTGATACCCCAACGTCCGCCCCATGATGATTCCCCTTTCTTTCACAAAGCCGCCACCGCTGGTGGCGGTCTTCCGTACCCCGCGAGCGTCCAATCATACCCACGCTTTTACAACTCCCCAAGACCGCGACCACCGGTCGCGGCTTTGTGGTGGTGAAAGACCGCGACCATTGCCGGGGGCGGTCGCGGCTTTGTGAATACATCATCGCGCCCGCGCCTCAAACGACTGGCGAATCAATGACGCCGCTTCATCCAACTGCGACACATTGCTGATCGCCAGTTCAAGATCGGCACAGTAACCGCGATTGGAAACGTCCCTCGCAAATGATGGAGGGTTCTCCAAACGATCATATTTCAGTTGGAGTCGGAGCCGAAGACCATTTTGTCGAAATCGAACGGCACAAAATCGCGTGTTGTCGCACCAGTAATCAATGCCTTTAACTATATAACGCTTCTCAATCTCTCCCGGCTTCAATGCAAGACACACGCGATCCACCGCATGGTAAAGCTCCAACACCTCTTTCGGCTTCCCCGTGGTGTGATGCGATTCATCATATGCCGATCCGCCTTGTTTCGCTTTTCGTGTGACCCACGCTTTTTTCGCGCCTTCGTTGCGACCGGAGATTCCAGCATCAACCGCCGAAGATGGTGTAATGTTTGTCGATGAAATGACCGCGATTTCCCCGCGATCCGCCGTCCAAATCCGTGCGATGCTTTCTTTGATCTGTCGCGGCGAAAGTTGGCCGTCACCCGTTTCTTTCTTCACAATATTCAAAAAAGGTCGGGGAGCCGCCCGCATGATCGCATCAATCGCTTTTCGCACTTTTCCATCGGTAAACGTTTGTTCTCCCAGCGCGTCCAGCGTTCCCCTGGCCATTTCCTCGCGGGAAAACCGCCACAGTTGTTGCGATATCTGCTGAACCGACAAACCATCGGAATCGCGCGGGTCCAATGAAACTTCAAACATCAACTTGTCCGGCGCGGAACACTTCTCGACGCTGCGATAAACTTTCCATTTCAATCCGTTGGTCAGAACGCACCACACGACCCCGGCATTCGCCGCGTAACCCACCACCTGCGTGATCGCCTTGACATCATCCAACGGATCGTCGAGCGACTTGGCTTCGACAAACAGAACGGGTTTGCCGTTGATTTGAAGCGCGTAATCCACGGACTTGCCGTCAACGGTCGGATATTCCAATTGCACTTCATCGGGGTCTCGAACATCCCAACCCAACGCTTCGAGAAACGGATCAATGATGATGGTGCGTGTGGGCGTCTCTTTGAGTGAATGTTTCCGTAAGCCATCCACTTTCGTGCGGAGGGTCTCAACCGTTTGAAGAAGTTTGTTCATGTCGGGAATCCTGTCTGTCGCGAAATGTTTTTACATAGCACGAATGGAAGGTATGGCGAGGGTCCGCAAAAATCAAACATCTCACGCCCGCCCTTTCTACTTCCGGGGTGGCGAAGAGCGCGACCGGCGGTCGCGGCTTTGCTTTTTACTTTCGGGGGCGGGGGCTTACTTCCGGGGGTAACGCCCGGAAAACTCCGGGCTTCAGAAACAATCGGTTCAACAACCCTACCAGGCCGCACAACTGAAAGACCTCGCTGAATCAATCAGTTCCGCTGTCGGTTCCTGGCATCAAGACAAGCCCTAAACAGCAAACCGTTGGCCAATATTCCGTATGTCCGCAGCGCGACCATACCGAATCGCTGACGACAAATCCTCAAACAAATAAGAATCTTTTTGTAAAACATCTATTCGGGCTTGCGCAATGCGCCGCTTAGCCACGTCGAGGTAATTGATTCGTTTGCGCTTGAAAAGATGAACTTCCTGATTCTTTTCAATTCCGACAAAGTTGCGATCTTCATAGACAGCCGCCACCAAAAAACTTCCGCTTCCGAAAGCGCTGTCCAAAACCACTCCTCCTGGGGGACAGTAAGTGCGAATCAAATAACGCCCAAGCGCCACCGGTTTTTGGGTGGAATGCCACACGGTTCCATGACCTTCACTTTCCGCAGTTTTGCAATAAACGACATCTGTTGGAAACCGTTGTCCGCTGCTCTTAACTTTCACCGGTCGAAAATCGCCGTAACTGCCGGTAAATTGGTCCTTGCGCGTCCCCTTGTCATATGGCACATCCTCCCACATGACCGGTTGATAATCGGGTTGTTTCTTATAAAAAACACAGATGTCTTCGTGCTGACGCAACGGTTGTTTGCGGGCATTGAGAAAAGTAACCGTTCACGGGTGATCGCCGTTTTTGAGCCAAAAACGAATGTTTGTCGAAAAATGGTCGAACATTGGCTCGTCTTACCGCCGTTTTTGAAGCAGAATCGAGGCTTTTTGACCCCGTGAA
>JBAYVY010000155.1:0-8356 GCA_041674345.1 Phycisphaeraceae bacterium
ATCGCGCGGGTGCTGATCGACTTCGCCGAACAGTTGTGCGTCAAACCCGACCCGGCCAGGCCCGACGCGCCCCAACCCGATTACAACAAGGCGTATCAGTTGCTGGGCAAGGTGCTGGACATGGAAATCGGCCGCGACCTGCGCGATCAGGTCATGTTCCGCCGGGCGCAGGTGATCGCGCTGGCCGGCGATGTCCGACAGGCGACCCGCGATTACACCCAATACCTACAGCAATTCGATCCGACCTGGGGCCGGGCGCCGGATCAGGCCGCCGAGGTCGAACAACGGGCCTCCGCGGGCAAGCATATCCACGAGGCGCGACTGGGCTTGGCCGGGGCGCAGATCAAAAGTGGCGACATGGACGCCGCCCGTCGTCAACTGGAAGACCTGCTTCGTCTGCTCGACAAATCCTCGCCGATGCTCGTCGATGTGCGCTGGCAGTGGGTGCGCAGTTACGCCATGCCCGCGCCGGCCCCCGTTCAATTCGACCTGGCGATCAAGGCGTCGCGCGATTTTCTGGACGCATTTCCGACGGATCGGCGGGGGGTGGCGGTCGCCTGGTGGATCGCACAGGCCTATACATATGCGTACCGCGCCGACGACGCCGTCGCCGCTTTCAACGATTTCATCGAAGGGCGCGGTTACAAGCTGCCGGTCGGCGATGCGCTGACCGCCCGGCTCGCCGACTTCGACGCCTCGCCTCAAAAACTGCACGACGACTGGCTGATGCAGGCGGTGTTCAACATCGGCAAGCTCCGCTTCAATCAGAAAAAATACGACCTGGCGATCGCCGCGTGGGCGCTCTACGTCTCGCAATTCCCCAACGGCCCGCAATGGTCCGCCGCGCAGAACAGCATCATCACCGCCGAGTTCCAGCGGGGCATCGACCAGGTGGCCGAGGGTCACTACGACCAGGCCCGCGTCCTGCTCGATCGCTTCCTCGCCGCTCATCCGCTCGACCCGCGCTGCCCGCAAATCCAATTCCTCTACGGCCAAATGTCCGTCCAACAGGCCCGGTCCCTCGAAGAAACACGGCAACCCGCCGATCAGATCGCCGCCGCGTTCGCTCAAGCCATCGACACCTGGCGCAAACTCGCCGAGAAATACCCCAACACCCACGAGGCCTCCCTCGCCCTCTATCGCATCGCCGAACTTTACGAAACGAAACTGCATCAGCTTGACCGCGCGATCGAAACCTACCAGCGGATCACCTTCGGCCAGTGGGCCGGCCCCGCGCGGCAACGACTGGCCGAAATGACCGGCAAGCATCTGTCCCTCGCCACGAGCCGCGCGTTTCTCACCACCGAGCAACCGCAAGTCACGCTCGACGTGCGCAACATTGAAAAAGTCACCGTCCGTCAGTACCGCCTCGATCTCGAAGCGTATTTCCGCAAGACCCACGAGACCGGCGAGGTTGAAAAACTCGACATCGCCCTGATTCAGCCGGACAAGACGTGGGAACTGCCGGTCGGCGATGACGTGAAATACAAGCCGATCACGCAAAAGATCGACGTGCCTTACCAGGCGAACCAGGCCGGGGTGTATCTGGTCAACGTCGCGTCCGACGACTGGGAAGCGACCACGCTGGTCGTCCGCAGCGACATCGACCTGATCGTGCAATCGACCCGCGAACAAGTGCTGGTTTACGTGCAGAACATGCGCGCCGGCACACCGGCCAAAGGCGCGGACGTGCTGGTCAGCGTCGGCGGCAAGGTCGTCGCCGCCGCGAAAACCGCCGCCGACGGCGTGTGCGTCGTCGATGCCTCCGCCCTCAAAGATTCCGACAACGTGCAGGTCTTCGCATCGCTCGACGGCTCGGTGGCGAGTTACGGCGTGAACCTCGCCGGTCTCGAAACTTCCGGGGGTCTCCAGCCGCGCGGTTATCTCTACACGGATCGTCCGGCCTACCTGCCCGGTCAGCCCGTCGGTTTTCGCGGCATCCTGCGCGATGTTTCCGACGGTCGGTACCAGCCGCCGGTCGATCAGCATTTCACCTTCGACGTGCTCGACCCGACCGGTCGCGTGATCTGGAGCGAAGACCTCGCCGCCGGCAAGTTCGGCTCGATCCGCAGCCGCTTCACCCTCGACCCCGACGCCCCCGTCGGCCAATACACCCTGCGCGTCCAGCGCAAAGACCAACCCACCGCCCCCGTCTTCACCGGCAACTTCCAGGTCCGGCAATTCACACTCGAAAAAATGCGCCTCACCCTCACCACCCCCGACGATGTTTACTTCCGCGGCCAGATCGTTCACTGGACCATCGACGCGCAATACACCTTCGGCCAGCCGCTGGCCGGTCGCCTCATCCGCTATCAGTTGCCCGATGGCCGCGCCCTCACCGGACGCACCGATGACAAGGGCAAACTCACCGTTGACTTCGACACCACCGCGATGACCCCCGGAAGCACGCTCACGCTGCTCGCCATGATCGACGGGGAAAACGTGCGATCCGCGCACACCGTGTTGCTGGCCGACCTCGGTTTCGCCATCGACCTCAAGCCGGCACGCGATGTCGTTCTCGCCGGTGAGCCGGTCGATCTGAATGTCACCACAAAAACGCCGGCGGGCAAACCCACGTCGCAGGATTTGACGCTCACCGTGCTTCGCCGCCAGGTTCGGCAGGCCGACCCGGTGCTCGCCGCCGTGCCCTGGCTTGATTCCGAAGACGCCCTCGATTTCGCGCAGGTGTCCGCGCAAAAGTTCAAAACCGACGCGACCGGCAAAGCCGTCGTCTCCCTGAAACTGGAACAGGGCGGGCAATACCTCTTCCGCGTGTCCGGCTCCGACGCCTTCAATCAACCGGTCAGCGATGAAACCTCCCTCGAAGTGTCCGATGACAAAGATGCCGTCAAACTTCGCATCTTCGCCGATACCACCACGCTCCAGGTCGGCTCATCGCCCGTCGTCCGCGTCCACAACCGGCTGGGCCAATCCCTCGCGCTGGTCATCATCAACGGCGATGAGTTCATCGAACATCGCGTCATCCCCCTGGCCGAGGGTTACAACGACCTGCCCCTGAAAATCGACCACGCCCATTACCCCAACTTCCGCATGACCGTCGCCGTCATGCGGCGGGGCCACTTCAGTGCCCCCGCCCCCGGAACTCGGCGGGGGCAATTAATTGCCCCCGCCGGCGTCGCCGAAGGCGACGCCGATCCGGGTCGCGGCGAACTCCACGAGGCCGCCGTTCCCTTCACCGTCGAACGCCGGCTCAACGTCGCCGTCAAACCCCTGAACGACATCTATCAACCCGGCGAAAAAGGCAAGGTCGAACTGACCGTCACCGATCAACTGGGTCGCCCCGTCGAAGCCGAGCTGTCCCTCGCGCTGGTCGATGCGTCGCTGTTCAACATCCACCCCGACGACCTGCCCGACATTCTCACGTTCTTCCAGCAGGACGCCCGCCGTGATGACGACCTGCGCAGCGGCAGCACGATTGACTTCCATTACACATCGACCACGAAAGCCGTGAACAAACAGATCGCCGCCGAGACCGAACGCCTGGTATTCAACGAGCGGGAAGCCGTGCAATTGGGCGAGTTGCGGAAGCAAGCTGCCGCCGAAGTGCCGCAGTTCGAGCGAGCGCCGACGTTCGATCTTACAGCCGTCTCTGGCTCTTCCAAGCCAGGTCGGAGCGGGCGTGCCGCCGGTTTATTCCTGGGCGATTTGAGCCGAGGCGCAGCCGATGCCGATGGTAAAGCAAAATCCGAAGACGCTTACCTCTTTGCCGATGCCGAAGGTTCTCGCGGCGGCGAAAGCGGTCGCGGCCTCGCGCCCCGGCGCGAACTGCCCGCCGCCGGTGTTTGGCTGCCCGATGTCGTTACCGATGCACAGGGCAAAGTCGTCGTCGAAATCACGATGCCGCGGAAGACCACGCAATGGCGCATCACCACGCGCGGCATCACCCCCCAAACCCTCGCCGGCCAGGCCACAGCCACCGTCATCACACGCAAGGATTTCTTCGTCGATTTGAAACTGCCCGCCACCCTCATGCAGGGCGACCACTTCTCGCCCATCGCCCGCGTTCATAATCTGTCCACTTCCGGGGGCGGGTCGGTTGAGTTGTCGCTGCTCATCAAGGACGCCGCCGGCGAAAAGACACTGGCCGAACAAAAGCGCACGGTGAAAATCGACAAAAACGCCGACGTCGAACTCACCTTCGATCCGTTTGAAGCCCCTTCCTCTTCCGGCCTGCAAATCGAACTGCGCGCTTCGCTCGGCAAACTCGATGATGCTTTGATTCGCACTGTCGCCGTGCGCCCGTGGGGCATCGAATACGCCTCGCACCACGGCGGTGTCAGCGACACCGATGTCACTTCCCTCCTCACACTGCCCGGCAAGGGCGACCTCCAACTGTCCATCTACGTCGGCCCCTCGCTCCAACAATCCATCATCGACTGGGCGCTGCGCGATGGCCCCATCGTCCTCGAAAGCCGCATGATCGCGCCGCCCTCATGGGGCACCACTTCCGGGGGCGAATTGCTGGCGGTCGTCAGCGCACTGGACTACGCCCGTGCCGTTTCCGGGGGTGCGGCGGACGTGGATATCGACCGTCTCACCCGTCGCGTGATGCAACTGGTGCAGACGCTTACCGTCACGCAGCGGGCCGACGGTGCGTGGGCCGACCTCGATGCCGCCAACCCCTGGGCCACATCCGCCGGCAGCTTCTGGGCGCTGGCCCGCGCCAAGTCGCTCGGTTTCACCATTGAAAACCGCACGATGGAACTGGGCCAAAAATATCTGCTCGAAGCGTTCCGCAAGGTCGATGCCAACGACAACGACGCCAAGGCCGCGATCCTGCACGCCCTGTCGCTGGTCGGTGAAGCCGACTTCGCCAACATCAATCGCCTGCACCGCGAACGCAATTCGCTGAGCAACCCCGCGCTGGCTTACGCCGCATTATCGCTGGTCAATCAGAAGCGGGCCGACATTGCCGGCGAACTGCTCGACGTGCTGGCGAAACGCGCCCAGTACACCGGCGGCGATATCCAATTCGTTCACTGGACCGGCTCCGACAAGTCGTCCATGCTCGCCGACGACGTGCAGGCGACGGCGCTGGTAGCGATGGCGTTCGCCCGCGTGCGCCCGAACTGGCCGCTGCTGGCGCAGACGATTGCGTGGCTCACCGATCAGCGCGGCTGTTTCGACTGGACCCCCGCCTCGGCGCGAGGCCCGGTGCTTGCCGCGCTCGGCGAATTTTATCGCTCCGCGCAGCCCGTCGATGCCCAATACAAACTCGACGTGCTGGTCAACGGCAAACCCGTCGCCACCGTCAACGTCAAAGGCGCGGCGAAACCTCAACTCATCGCCGTGCCCGCCGAACTGATCGCCGACGGCAAAAACATCGTCGAACTCCGCAAGTCCGGCCCCGGCCGCTTCACCTGGGCCGCGACCCTCCGCCGATTCAGCAGTGATCTGACCGATCCCGAATCCTTCACGCTGTCGGTTAACCATCGCAAGTATCATCACGCGGAACTGACCTACAACGGTCGATCCATCGGTGCGACCAGTATCTCACCGGTCAAACACATCGAAATCGGCCAGCGCGTGGGGGTGTGGCTCGACATCGCACACAACAACAACTACAACGGCTACCTGATGATGACCGAGCCGATTCCGGCGGGCATGACGCTGGTGCGCGATTCGATTCAGTCCAACGCCGTGCGCGTCGATATCGCCGACGATCGCATCACCTTCTTTTATCCGCCGCGCACCTACATCAACGACATTCGTTACCAGTTGATCGGCTACGCCACGGGCGACTATCGCATCCTGCCGACCGTGATCCGCGATGCGTTGCGCCCCGACCGCATGCGCGTCGGCAAGCCCGATCAACTGACCGTGCTGAAACCCGGCGAAACCAGTGATGATCCGTATCAGATGAACGACGGCGAGCGTTTCGCGCTGGGCCGGTTGAACTTCGAGGACGGGCATTATGCCGAGTCGCTGAAATACCTCGGTGAACTGTTCAAACAAAACGCGCGGTACAACGAACGCGACCTGGCCCATATGTTGCTCTGGATCGCCACGAGCGACGGGTTTTATGACGCGCGGCGCATCGTGCAAACCTTCGAGATTTTGCGCGAGCGCTACCCGGAACTGGAAATCCCGTTCGACAAGATACTGGTGGTCGGCAAGGCGTATCGTGATCTGGGCGAAATGGAGCGGGCGTGTGCCGTGTTCCGCGCGACGCTGGATGTGAGTTTCGCCAACGATGCGTCGATCAGCGCCGTGCTGGAGGATGAGGGGCAGTTCCTTGCGTCGATTGATTACAGCGAAGACCTCTGGCGGCAATACCCGGACACCGCGGCGACCGGCAGCGCGTATTTCGCGCTCAGCCAGTCGTTGTATCGCATGGCGCCGCGCGCCGCGGAATTGGCCAAGCGCCCGGCGCGTGGGGTGCGGTTGCCGGGCCATGCCGATGCGATGGCGGTTACGAAACCGACCCGCATCGACCTGTTGAAGCAGACCGTCGATCTGCTCGAATCGTTTCTGACGCTTTACCCGGACAGCCCGCTGGCGGATGACGCGGCGTTCAGTTTGTCCAATGCGTATCTCGATCTGACGTTGTATCCGCAAGTGGTGACGCTGAGTCAGCGGTTCGCCAGGTTGTATGCGGACAGCGATTTCGCGTCGGGGTTCCAGTATATGCAGGCGTTGGGGTATTTCCGGCAGCGGGATTACGCCCCGGCGCTGAAGGCGGCGATGCTCGTCGCCGACGGCAAGAGCAAGGACAGGCAACTGGCGACGTACATCGTCGGCCAGATTTTCCACGCCCAGGGCGAACCGGCCAAAGCCATCGACTGGTACACCAAGGTCGCCGATCAATACACCGATGCGAAGGAGGCGATTGATTACTTCAGGCAGCAGTCGATTTCGCTGGACGAGGTGAACGTGTTCCGTCCCGGCAAGCCGGTGAAACTGACGCTGAAATACCGCAACATCGCGCAGGCGGCGATTCAGGTTTACCGCGTCGATCTGATGAAGCTGTACCTGCGAGAAAAGAATCTGACGAACGTCACGGCGGTGAACCTCGCGGGCATCGCGCCGCTCGTCGGCCAAACGCTGACGCTGGGTGACGGCAGGGATTACGTCGATAAGCAGCGTGACTTCGATCTGGCTTTGAAGGAGGAGGGCGCGTATTTGTTGATCGTGCGGGGGGATGATCTGTTCACCAGCGCGCTGGTGCTGGTGACGCCGCTGGAACTGAAGGTGCAGGAAGAGGCGGCGAGCGGGCGCGTGCGCGTGAATGTGATGGACGCGGTGAAGAATCAATATGTGGCGAACGTGCATGTGAAGGCGATCGGCTCGGCGAACGCTGATTTCAAGGGGGGGGAAACGGATTTGCGGGGCATTTATATCGCCGATGCGATCAACGGCAAGGTGACGGTGATCGCGCGGGATGGCGATGCTCGCTATGCGTTTTATCGGGGTGAACAGTGGTTGGGGCGGATGCCCAACGCCCCGAATGCCGGTCTCGATCGCAAGCCGGCGGAGCGACAGGCCGGGCAGACGGATTACCAGGAAAATCTGAGCAAGGACAATTCGGTCATTCAGGATCAAAACCGGGAGCAGTTCGACAAGCTCCGCCGCGGCGGTCAGAAGGGCGTGCGGATCAAGCAGGCGTATTGATGCCATTGAATAAAGCCGCGACCGTTGGTCGCGGTCTTCCGCCCCGGCAGCGGCATATCGTGGGATAAGCAGGCGCACACCATGCACGAAGACCGCGACCAGCGGTCGCGGCTTTGTGGTTGGGCTGTCGGGAATTCCCTTGCCGCCGCGGCTGGCCTCATTTACGATCGCTTTCGGAACAACCAGGTTCGGTGTCCGGGTTCACAAGGACGGCCAATGGGCATCAAAACTTCCGGCAAATGGTGGATTGGCGGTGAACCAACGGACATTCGTGATTATCTCGAAGCATATGCTGAGAAGGGATATGCGGCGCATCGGTTTCGCTTGTCCCAATGTCGATGCGGGTCCGTGGATTTTCATTTGGATGCCGACGACAAGGAGGGGGTGGCGAAGCGCACATGCACACAATGCGGTGCGGCACACTTCATTTGCGACAGTGGCGAGTATTGGGAAGATGCGAAGCCGGATCGTTGTCGGTGTATTGAGTGTAACAGCGACAGCAGCACCGCATGTCAATGCGGTGCCCGGAACACGGCGCGCCGCCGCATCACTGTGCGCCGCGGTTCGGCACCGCAATAACTTGCGGTGCTACTCGCTCGTCGCTTTTTTTCGGCTGGACCGGAATTGCGCATGTTCGTAAGATGCCCGCTTCCAGTTGAAGACATGCGGGCTGCCCCCGGAAGCCCGCACGCCGGGGGGGGGGGGGGGGGGGGGGGGGGTGGTG
>JBAYVY010000156.1:0-8350 GCA_041674345.1 Phycisphaeraceae bacterium
ACGGGTGATCGCCGTTTTTGAGCCAAAAACGAATGTTTGTCGAAAAATGGTCGAACATTGGCTCATCTTACCGCCGTTTTTGAAGCAGAATCGAGGCTTTTTGACCCCGTGAACGGTTACACCGCCCCTTGGGTGACTGGGCCACGATATCAAACGCCATTTTTGTCCGACCCGCGTTTTGGCTGATTCCCGGAATGGTGCATTGAGAAAAATCCCACCGGGGGAGCGCGTTTTGAAGTCGTTCACGGACATAGGTCTGGCAAAGTTGCCCCATTGTGTTGGCGGTCGCGCCACCCGTAATTCGGCTCACATGAATGTATCGCTGTCTTACAAAATTATCGAGTTCACGTTTGCGACCCACAAGCGAACCAATGACACACTTCTCTGGAATCTCGTCCGGCAAATCAGGATCAACGGATGTTCCTCCGTGAATTAAGAGCATCGCGACATCCTCCATTGCCTCCGTCAAATCCGTCGCCAAGGCGAGGCCCGCGCCATCAACATTCAATGCGGGGTTGTTCCATGCGTTGCGGGTATCGAGCGATTTGAATTCATATTATGTTCCGTATCTTTCCATCGAAACGTCATTTTGCCGTTCGGGAATATCTCTCGAATATCCGAACGAAAACGCTGAAGTTTTTCTCCCCCCACATCAGACAAAACAATCAGATGTTTCAAAAACAAATTCGCGGGCACTCCCGTGGTTGCCCTCAAGACATCTTTCCACGCCCGGGGCGAAGCATCCGCAACGTAAAGAAGACCAATGAATTTTTCCTGCGATTCGATCAATCTTGGAATGATGCTTGTGGAGTGTTCCCGTTGCGCAAGCACTGTCGGCCAGAACTTCAACGCATGGACTTCGAGGTCTTCGATTCTTCTTGGCATAGCAATTCCATTTTACACGATTACCAATGCACATTAACGGTTCTACCATTTTTTCGACCGGTCGCTTATGAAATGTCGTCGCTTCTCCCGGAAAATGTGGGGCATCGCACTCACTTCCCCGTCATCGCCCGGCGTTTGCGGAACTTGCCCAGGCGGATCGGGCCGTGCGTTCGGCGGTATTTGCGATACCACAGAATGTACGCCGTCAGCAGCGAAACCCCCGCGATGAACATGCCCAGCGTCATCCATCCCTCGGTGGAGTGGAATTGCGTTTCAGTCACCTCCGCCAGGTAATATCCCGCCGCCATCTGAATCGTGATCGTGACGATGGCGCTGCCCGCG
The DNA here is from genome assembly GCA_041674345.1 of Phycisphaeraceae bacterium. Taxonomy (GTDB): domain Bacteria; phylum Planctomycetota; class Phycisphaerae; order Phycisphaerales; family Zrk34; genus JBAYVY01. The sequence continues at coordinate 1,228 of JBAYVY010000156.1, forward strand.
TCAGCGATGAAATACCTCCAGCGCGGGTAGTGCATCAGCCCGGCGACCAGAAGCGTCGGCCAGCGGGCGCCGGGAATGAATCTCGCCGCGACGATCACCCACGCGCCATGCTCATGCACCTGATGCCTCGCCCACAACAACCGGCGGGGATGCAGGAATCGCTTGACCCAGCGCCGGTGCAATATCGCCTTGCCGAAGTGTCGCCCGATGAACACGACGATGTAATCCGCCGCGAGAATCCCGAAGTAACACGCCAGCCAGGCGTAACAGAACGCTTCCAGGCGATTTTCACCCATCAGGCCGCGGTGGACCAGCACCCCGGCCCCGACGGTGACGATTTCCTCGGAGATCGGCACGCCCACACCCGTGACCAGCAACACGAGAATGATGACCACATACCAGTTCATGCCGGGCAGGCCCGCGAGCATGTCGAAAAGTTGATTCAGGTATTCGGGCATGATGACGTCCGGTGCGGTGTCGTGGGTGAAACGGAAATGATAACATCTGGAGGAATCAAATGACGAATGACGAAACTCGAATGACGAATGGTGTGTTAGCCAACAGCCACGAGCCAACAGCCAACAGGAGTACCTGCGACCGTTCGCCTGCTGGCTGTTGGCTGTTGGCTGCTGGCTGTGAGAATCGCGGCCGCACGATCCTGATCGCCGCGGCGCTGCTGGCGCTGACCGTCCTGGCCTATCTCCCGGCCCTGCACAGCGGGTACATCTGGGACGACGATCAGTACGTCACGCTCAATCAAAATCTGCGTTCGATGCGGGGACTGGCCGACACGTGGTTCAAGCCCCAATCCCTCCCGCAGTATTACCCGCTGGTGCATACGACGTTTTGGGTCGAGTATCACCTGTGGGGACTGAACCCGCTGGGCTATCACATCGTCAACGTGCTGCTGCACGCGATCTCGGCGATCCTGCTCTGGCGACTGCTGCGACGCTTGAAAATCCTTTCCGGGGGCGGGGGCGAAGCGGCGTCGCTGCTGGCGGCGGCCATCTTCGCGCTGCATCCGATCGAAGTCGAATCCGTCGCATGGATCACCGAACGCAAAAACGTGCTGTCCATGCTCTGCTATCTGCTGGCCATCGGCGCGTATCTGCGCTTTGACCCTCTTGAAAACCCGCGACAAACCGCCTCCCGGAAATGGTGGGCCGCTGCGTTCGTCCTGTTCATCGCCGCGCTGCTGAGCAAAAGCGTCACCGCCTCGCTGCCCGCGGCGATCCTGCTGCTGATCTGGTGGAAACGGGGCCGCGTCGCCTGGCGCGACTTCACCGCCACGCTGCCGTTCTTCATTCTCGGTGCCGCGATGGGCCTCTACACCGCCTACCTCGAACGCACCCACGTCGGCGCGTTCGGGTCGGATTTCAACTTCACCCTCATCGACCGTTGCCTGATCGCCGGTCGCGCCCTCTGGTTCTACGCCGGCAAATTGCTCTGGCCCGCCGATCTGATCTTCATCTATCCGCGCTGGCGCATCGACGCCTCCGACGCATCGCAATACCTGTATCCGCTTGCCGCGATCATCGTGACCGCGCTGCTCTGGTTCTTCCGGGGGCGCAAGCGCCTCGGGCGCGGGCCTCCGGCGGGGTGGCTCTTCTTCGTCGGCACGATGTTCCCCGCGCTGGGCTTCCTGAACGTCTATCCCTTCATCTTCTCCTTCGTCGCCGACCACTTCCAGTATCACGCGGGCGTCGGACTGATCGTACTCGGCTCCTGCGCGATCACCCGCCTGTTGCGCCCCATCGGCGAACGCCAACGCATGATCGTCACCGCCCTCATCGCGCTGGCGCTGGCCGGGCTGACCTTCCACCAGTGCCGGTTGTATTACAAGGATGAAAAGACCCTCTGGACCCGCGTGCTGGATCGCAACCCCTCCGCATGGATGGCGCACAACAACCTCGGCACGGTGCTGTTGAAAGAAGAGCGATTCACCGAGGCGTTGTCGTATTTCCAGCAGACGTTGCGGATGAAGCCGGACCACTCCCGCGCGAATAAAAACATGGGGGCCGCCCTGCTGGGTTTGCATCGCTATGAAGAAGCCGTCGCCGAGTATCAGACGGCGATGAAGGTCGAGCCGCTCGATCCCTACGTACACTGCGGCCTGGGCCTGGCGCTGCAACACATCGACCAAATGCAACCCGCGATGGAGCAGTTCCGCATCGCGATCAAACTCCAACCCGATTTCGCCGACGCCCACAACTACCTCGCCGCGTCGCTGCTGTTGACCGGCCAGCCCCAACAGGCGATCGCCGAGTATCGGGAGGCGATCCGGTTGCAACCCGACCATCACGAGGCCCATGCCGGTTACGCCTACGCGCTGCAAATGACCGGACATCTGGACGAGGCCGCCGCCGAGTTCACCAAAGCGGGCAAACTCAAACCCGAACCGGCGGACAATCGCCAGAACCTGGCGATGATTCATCAGCTTCAGGGCCGGATCGAACAGGCGGTCATGGAATTGCAAAAGAGGGTCGCCGCCCGGCCGACGGACATCGCGGCCCGGCTGGACCTGGCGTACAACCTCGAACAACTGGGCCGGCACACCGAGGCCGCCGCCGAATATGAACAGGCGTTGCGTGTCGCGCCCAACAGCGAGCGGGTGCTGATGGAGTTCGCATGGTTCCTGGCGACCTGCCCGGAGGCCTCGGTGCGTAACGGTCCGCGAGCGGCGCGAATGGCCGAACGCATCGCCAGCGCCCTGCCGGCCCCCACCGCGCTGCTGTGCGATACCCTCGCCGCCTGTTATGCCGAGTCCGGCGACTTCGATCGCGCCATCGAGTGGCAACGCAAAGCCGTGCTGATCGCCCCGAAAGACCGCGCCGATCAATGCCGGCAACGCCTGGAACTGTATCAACACCACCAGCCCTATCGCAGCCCGATCCAGGCGGGGCCGACGAAAACCAGCGACCTCCATTTGAAATAAAACCCATTTCCCAACCCCGTGGAATCACCCGCCGTCCCCGCATTTTCTCATCGGAATGATTACTTTGTTTTCAGTGAAAACAAAGTAATTGCCACAAGCATTTCAATGGGAAAATACCGCTGAAAAATGAATGTATGCCAGGCACATCCCCGGTGCCGGATATAGCGCTCTTCCCCGCCCCTGACGCGGCGGAAACGGGCTGCTTGTCCCAAACCATGCCCCCCAATTCACACCCGCACACCCGCGGACAGACCTTCCAAATCGTCAAGCCGATCAACCCGGCGAGGTGCCGACCGATGCGGCCGGTTCTTTGGCCGGTGGCGTCGGCGCGGGCGTTGCCGGAGTTGGCGTGGGACTGCTTGCGGGGGTTCCCGGGGCGGGGGCGGCTCCGGGGGTGGGGGCGGATTGTTGGGCGGCGGCGAGTTTGGCGCGGAGGGATTTGAGGCGTGATTGCTGATCGGCGGAAGTCGCGGCGGTGGTGAGTTTCCCGACCGCGGCGAGCAGCAGCCCCGCCTGTTCCGTGCGTTTGGCGGTCAGCGCGGTGTCCGCCGCGTCCAGCAGCAGTCGCCGCGACAGCGCCGCGCCGTTTTCATCCTGTTGCGCCACGCGCCCGGCCAGCGCGATCGCATCGTCGTCCGGCGAAGTTCGCAGCATCGCCTCCAACATCCCCCGGTCACGCCGCGCCCGTTGTTCATCACTGATGCCCCCGGTAGCCCCGGTACCCCCGGTGCCGTCCGCGCCGATCAGATCGTAAATCGTCCCGGCCTGCGCCGGCTGATCGGCCTCCAGCAGCAACCGGCCCAGCCGCAGCAGCAATTCCGTGCGATCCGGCGAAACGTCCTTCGCCCCGGCGACCGGCTTGAGCATCGCCGCCCGCAGATCGGTCGCGCCCTTGTGCGCGATCATCGCATCGTCCAGCTTCCGCAACGCCGGCATGTCCAGCCGCCCCGCCACCGCCAGCAGCGCCGCGCGCCAGGTCGGCGTCAGTTCCTTTTGACTGGGCGGATGATTCAGCAACAGTTCGGCGATGGCCGGCGTCTTGCCCCGCCTCGCCGCGGCCTCCAGCGCGCGACCGGCCAGCACCGGGTCGTCGATCCGCCGCATCAGCGGCGCAACGTCCAGCGTCCCGGCGACAAACGCCTCCGCCGCCGCCTTCCGTACCGCCGGGTCGGTGCCGTCCAGCAATCCTTCAATCGTCGCGCGATCCTCGTCTTGCGCCATGCGTCCCAGCAGTTTCACCATCGCCGGATCGGGCGAGGCGTCGGCACGCACCGCAGCGCGGGCGGCTTTCAGCGCCGCCGCCTGTTGGCGCGGCTGCAACAAACCGGCATCCAGCGCGGCGATCACCATCGCCGCCGCCGCCGACCGCGTATCGCTCCGCCCCAACAACACCAGCGCCGGATCAATCGCCGCCGGTCGCGGCTTGCGCGCCAACAGCGACAGGTAAGCGTTCCGCGCCGCCGGGTCGGTCTCAGCCGACAACCGCCCGGCCACCTGATCCGCCGCCGGGTCGTCGTCGATATCGCGTAACAGCGCCGCCGCCGAGGCGCGCACCGTCGGCGAATCATCGTCCAATCGGGTCCGCAATTTATCCCGCACCGGCTGCGGCGGACTTTGCGCGTTCAACAGATTGCGTTCCACCAGCGCCAGCGCCTCCAGCCGCACCGCCGTGATCGGGTCATCAAGCATCTTCATCAGCAGCGCCGGACGATCCGCTTCCGCCGTCGCCACGTACAACTGGCCCAAAGCATCGGCCAGTCGCGCCGTGAGCGTCGCCTGATCGGCGGCCAGTTGCCGCTTCTGTTCGCTCAGCGACCGCACCATCCGCGCCAGCCAGCGATCGCGCGGCAGTTGCCGGTGCGCTTCCCACCATTGATGCCAGCCGGCGGCATCTCGCCCGATCTCCGTGTCGCCGGTCAATTCTTGCAGCGCATCGAACGCCGCGTTGCGAATCAACCCATCCTGCTTCGGTTCGGTCAGTCCCACCAGTGTTTGCGCGCTGATCGGCTGACGATGCTCGGCCAGCACGGCGATCGCGCCGAGGCGCACGTTCGCCGGTTTGTCCGAATCGTTCGCCCACGCGATCAGCCGGGTCAGCACCGGGCCGTCTTCGTACCGGCCCAGCGCTGCGGCCACGTCCCTGCGCAGCGCGTCGTTGTCCGCGCCGATCAGCGCCAGCAACGGCTCGGCCAGCGCATCGGGAGGCGTCACCTCGGCCGCGCCCAGCGCCGAGGCGACCGCACGCTGCCCGGTCGGATCGGACGCATCGGCCAGTTGCCCGCCCAGCGCCACCATCGCCGCGGGCCAGCCGCGCGTCAGCAGGTTCACCGCCGCGGCCCGCCGCTTGGCCAGGTCGATCTTCCCGTCGCCCAGCACCCCCAGCAGCAGGTCCATGTCGCGCTGTTGCTCGGCGGTCAGCCGCCCGGTGTCGGGCCGCTCGGCGGCCGCGGCGGGCGCGGTCACGGAGGCGATCGACAAGCCAGCGCACAACACCGATGCCCCCAGGCGAAGCATCAGCCCCGTGGGTCGTCGGCCGATCAAAGGATTGATGATTCGTACACCCATTTTGCAAACTCTCGCGGCGGCGTCGGCGGCTCGCTACAATATATCCCGTCCGCCCGGTTCGTGTATGCCGCGAAAGCGATCATCGTGACAATCGTGTCCCGGTCGCCCGCCGGAACACGACCCAGAAGTGGAACGCACCATATGAACGAATGGTTCGACGCTGAACAGCACGTGGAACGGGCGCAGGAGCTGTACGAGTCCGGCCGGTGGGAGGACGCCCTGCGCGAACTCAAAGCCGCGCTCGATGTGCATCCCGACAACGGCGAGTGGCTTTTCAACATGGGCCTGACCCTCGAAGCGATGGGCCGGCTGGACGAAGCCATCGACGCCTTCACCAAAGCCATCGAGCTTCAGGGCGAAGAGACCGAAACGCTGAACATACTCGGCTCGGCGCTCAGCCGGGACAATCGCCACGACGAAGCGCTGGCGCGTTTTGAAAAAGCGCAGCAAATCGACCCGCGCGACCCGGCCAGTTACGCCAACCGCATCGCCACCTACGCGCAGCTCGGCCGGCATGACGAGGCGGAAGTGATGTTCTACCTGGTCATGCAGTTCGACGAGAAAAACGCCCGCGCTTATTTCAACCTCGGCCAGTCGCTGCTCGAACGGGGCCGGTACGACCGCTCGCTGCATTGCTTCAACCGCGTCCTCCAACTGGACGAACAGGACGAACACGTCCACGGCCGGCTGGCGGATGTGTATTGGGCGCTGGGGCAGTATGAACAGGCGTATCGCTGCTTTTTGCAGCAGTTGCGTTGTCAGCCCGGCGACATCGACACGCTGCTGAACATGGGCAACATGCTGATCGAGATGGGCCGGGGCATCGAGGCGGCGGAGAAGTTCCGCAGGGTGATGGAACTGGAGCCGACGCATCCCGACGCGCACCATTATCTGGGCGAACTGGCGATGCGGGCCGGTCATCTCGAAGCGGCCACCACCGCGCTGGAACGCGCGATCGGCTTCGACGCCACGATCGTCGGCCCGCGCACGAAACTGGCGATGATCGCCCTGCGGCACAGCCAGATTCACCTCGCCCGACGCCGGCTCAAACAGGAACTGGAACACCTGACCGACGACGTCGATCACCGCCTCCGCGAAGAACTGGGTCAGACGCTGCTCGACGCGCGTCTGTTCGCCGAGGCGCAACAGGTGTACGGCGAACTGGCGAAACAAAACCCGCAAATCGCCCGCTACCCGCATCAACTGGCCGTCGCGCTGCTCAGCGAAGGACAGATGCAACCCGGCATCGCCGCCGCCCGTCGCGCCGTCAAACTCGACCGAACCTATCTGCTGGCGATGCGCAACCTGACGCTGGCGTACATCGAAACCAACCAGTGGCGTCGCGCCGGGGCGGTGGTTCGCCAAGCGCTGCGACTGGACCCGACCCACGCCGCGTTCAAACGCCTGGCCCGACGGATCGCGCTGCACCGCATCATGTCACGAATGTTCTGAAAATGCGGTGTTATGCGAGGAACTACCAGCAAATGATGAAACTCAATGTTCTGTAACCGTTCACGGGTTTAAAAACGGCGTTTTTGACCCAAAAACGAGGGTTGCAAGAGCCAAAATCGACCTTTTTCGTTAGCTTTCATTGGCTGACCCTCATTATTGGCTCAAAAACGG
>JBAYVY010000157.1:0-8272 GCA_041674345.1 Phycisphaeraceae bacterium
ATTGCCGTCGGCGTCTTTGAGCGTGAACGCGGGGGCTTTTCGGCCGATTTCGATGGGCATGGGATGCTCCTTGTATTGCGGATTTGGGATTGCGGATTTCGGATTGGTCACGAAAACAATCCGCAATCCGCAATCCCAAATCCCAAATCCACCGATACAATAGCGTCATCATGGTCGATACTTCCAATCGCAAGCGTTTTTATCTGATTGACGGGCACGCGCAGATGTTTCGGGCGTATCACGCGATTCGGTCGCTCAGTTCGCCGGTGACGGGCGAGCCGACCAATGCGACGTTCGGGTTTGTGTCGATGTTGTTGAAGTTGCTGCGTGAGGAGAAGCCGGACTATCTGGCGATGGCGATTGATATCGGCGGGGATCAGGGGACGTTTCGCACGCAACTGGACCCGCAATACAAGGCGCAGCGTCAGGCACCGCCGGAAGACTTTCATCCGCAGGTGGAGCGGATTGTTGAGATTGTCGGGATGTTGAACATTCCGGTGTTGTCGGCGGTAACGTTCGAGGCGGACGATGTGATCGCTACGATTTGCGATCGCGTCAATAAACTTCCGGGGTCGGGGACTTCACTTCCGGGGGCGGGGGTGGAGGTGCGGATTGTCAGTCGGGACAAAGACCTCAAGCAGTTGTTGGGCGAACAGGTGACGATGTTCGACCCGTTCAAGAATGAATTGATCGATCCCCGGAAGTTGAAGGAAGAGGAGGGGATTGAGCCGGGCCAGGTGGTGGATGTGCTGGCGTTGATGGGGGACAACGTGGACAACATACCGGGCGCCCCCGGAATCGGGCCGAAGACGGCGTGCAAGCTGATCGGGCAGTACGGATCGCTGGACAATCTGCTGGCGCATCTGGATGAGTTGTCGGCCAGGCAGCGTGAGAATGTGGAGAAGGCGAAGGATCGTTATGCGTTGAATCGGCGGCTGGTGGAGTTGCGTCGGGATGTGCCGGTGGATTTTGAATTGGAGCAGGCGCGTGTGCGTTTGCCGTCGGTTGGAAGGATGGAACCGCTGTTCAGACAGTTGGGATTCACGCGGCATTTACGGGAGTTGGAGGAATTGTCACCGCCCCCGGAAGGGAAGGCGAAGAAGCAAGCCGTTCGCAAATCGGGGGGGAATTTTTCGGAGTCGTTGTTTGGGGGGATGGAGGAGGAGAGGGAGGCGGTGGAACCGGAGAGTGCTAAGCCGCAAGCGGCGGAGGGGGCGGCGGAAAGCGCGTTGGAACACGCGAAGGATTCGGATTACCTGGCGATTGTGACGGAGGAACAGTTGGCGGAATTGGCGGATTTTTTGCGCACGCTGGATTGGGTGAGCGTGGATACGGAGACGACGGATGTGAACCCGATGCGGGCGAAGTTGTGCGGGATTTCGCTGGCGTGGCGGGGGGATCAGGGGATCGCGAAGCCGCAAGCGACGGAACTTGCGGGCAAGCGCGGAGTGTATGTGCCCGTGCGTGGGCCGGCGGGGGAGACGCATTTGAGTGAGGAGCAGGTGATCGCGGCGCTGCGGCTGATTTTGGAAGATGAAAAGATCGCCAAGATCGGGCAGAACATCAAGTATGACATGATCGTGCTGCGAGGAGCGGGAATCACATTGCGTGGGGTGATGTCGGACACGATGGTGGCCAGTTATTTGATTGATGCGTCGCGGTCGAGTCATTCGCTGGACAACCTGGCGATGGCGTTCGCGGGGCATCGGATGATCGCCATCAGCGAGTTGATCGGCATGGGAAAAAAGCAGGCGACGTTCGATACCGTGCCGCTTGCGAAGGCGACGACCTACGCGGCGGAGGACGCGGATGTGACGCTGCGATTGCATGAGTTGTTCATGCCGAAGTTGAAGGTGATGGGACTCGTGGATTTATTCCGGGGGTTGGAGATGCCGCTGGTGGAGGTGCTGGCGGAGTTGGAATACAACGGCATCGCGGTGGACGCGGCGGAACTGGACCGGCAGCGCGTCGGATTGGAACATCGCATCGGTGAATTGCACGGCGAGATACTCGAACTGGCCAAACGCGATTTCAACCCCGATTCGCCGAAGCAATTGGCGGACGTGCTGTTCAATGAACTGGGCTGCAAAAGCTATCGCAAGACGAAGACCGGCCCATCGACGGATTCGGAAGTATTGCAACGCATCGTCGATGAGCAGGCGGGCGATGGTGCGGCGGTCGCCGAGCGCGTGCTGGAATACCGGCAGCTCACGAAACTGGTCGGTACGTATCTGGGGGCGTTGAAAGACGCGATTGACGCCGATGGTCGCATTCACGCATCGTTCAACCAGACGGTCGCGGCGACGGGGCGGCTGTCGTCCAGCGACCCAAACCTGCAAAACATACCGATCCGCACCGACCTGGGCCGGCAGATTCGCAAGGCGTTCGTGGCCCCGCCGGGCCCCCCGGAAAGCGTGCTGTTGAGCGCGGACTATTCGCAGATCGAGTTGCGGCTGCTGGCGCACCTGTCGCAAGACCCCGCGTTGATCGAAGCGTTTGAAAACGATCAGGACATTCACCGCGCCGTCGCGGCGGAAGTGTTCGGCGTTCCGCTGGATCAAGTCACCGGCGAACAACGCAGCGCGGCGAAGATGGTGAACTTCGGCATCGTGTACGGGATTACACCCTATGGATTGGCGAGGCGGCTGAGTCCGGGGGCGGGATCGGAGGAAATCGAACGCGCCAAACAAATCATCACCGATTACAAAAATCGCTATCCGAAGATTGACCGGTTTTTGGCGAGATGTGTCGAAGAAGCGGAAACGAAGGGGTATGTTGAAACGATCATGAAGCGACGCCGGCCGATCCCGCAGATTTCATCAAGGCATTACAACGTCAAATCGCTCGGCGAACGCATGGCGATCAACACAGTGGTGCAGGGAAGCGCGGCGGATTTAATCAAACTGGCGATGGTGAAGCTGCATCGGCGGATCATCGACGAGCGGCTGCCGATGAAGATGCTGTTACAGATTCACGATGAACTGGTGTTCGAGACGCCGGCGGACAAGGCGGAGCAAATGGCTGCGATCGTGCGAAGCGAGATGACCGACGCGATGAAGCTGAGCGTACCGCTGAAAGTGGACGTGCATTGGGCGGGAAACTGGTTTGAAGCGAAGTAGGGGAATGTGCGATGTTCAATGTGCGACGGGCGATGTAAAGAAGAGCACATCGCACATCGCACATTTCACTTTGAACATTACTTTCGGTGTTCGCGGAGGTGGCTGGCGAGATCGACGGCGGTTTTGAGAATGACCATGACGATAAGCAGGGCGATGGGTTGGCCGAGGGCGAGCATGAGGAACGCGCCGCCGAGGATGGTGATGTGCATGACGATGATGCGCGGGTAGGGGGCGGCCATGAGCTTCTGTATTGTGGCGGTGCGATAGACGCCTTTGGCCAGGAAGTTGGTGACGAAGGAAACGCCGTGGCTGATGAACAGTGCGAGCAGTGCGAGGAACATGGAGGGAGTGAAGGCATCGATGGCCGCGTGGAAGGGGTTGGTCATCGCGGGGCCGGGGTGTTGCAGATTTCCGTTGGTGAGGACGAGAAGGAAGATGAGGTGGCCGGCCATGAACATGCCGTAGTGGACGCAGAAAAATGCGGAGGTGAACAAGCCCTGTAAAGGCCTGGTGATGGTCATTTTGAGGACGGTGTAGAAGCCGATCACGGCGGACTCGGCCCAGTAGAGCAGGAGAATGTTGCGCAGGTTCCAGTGTAAAAAGATGACGCCCACCAGCGGGACGACATTGCCGACCAACAGCGCCAGCACCGAAGGGCGAAGCCACCGCGGCGGGGCATCGGGAGACGACACGAGCGTGGTGGAAGTGGAGGACATGACAGCATCATAACGCGGCGACGCCAGTTTCCTACAATCCGTTTCCACCCCCCGTTTCCACCCCCCTGTTGCAACCCCCCTTGCGAGAGTGGCGGCAGGTACTTACACTACGCGGCTATTGCCAAGGGAGGCGTTTGTCCTGCTCCAAACCCGCCTAAAGGACGTGATCGTCGGCCACGTTTCTTGCCGAACGGTACGTCGCAATCGGAGACGACCATGCTGTTGAAACTGCACCGCGTTGGACTGGCTTGTTTGATCGCTGTGGCTCTTTGTGCTGCGCTGCTGATGAAGCCGGCCTACGCCGATCAAACGGCGGCGGACCTGCTCAAGCAGGCCATCAGTCAGATGGACAGCGGCCAATACACCCAGGCGCAGGATACGCTCCAGCGTATCGACCGCGTTCAACTGGATGACACGCAACGCGAGCAATACGACGAGGCGTTGAAGATCGTCGCCAGCCAGGCGCAGGCACAGGCGCGGCTGGACCAGGCGCTGGCCGCTGAGAAGGCCGGCAAACTCGATGAGGCCAAGCAGGCGTATCGTCAACTGACCGCCGATATCTCGGCGCCGCGCAAGATTCGCAGCGAGGCGTTGAACGGCTTGGCGCGAGTGGAGCAGGCGATGATGAACGGCAAGCCGACGACGACGGTGCCCGCGGCCGCGCCGCAACCGGCGGCGCAGCCCAAGCCGGTGGCCAAGGAGCAGCCGGTCGCGCCGGTGGAACCGAAGACACAGCCCGCGCCGGTCGCCAAGCCCGTGACGGTGGCCGCCGACACGACCGCCGCCGATCAGAAGGCCGCCGCCGACAAGGCCGCGGCGGAGAAAGCCGCCGCGGATAAAGCGGTCGCGGAGAAGGCCGCCGCTGAGGCGACCGCGATGTTGGCGCAGGCCAAGTCGCTGGAAGCGCAGCGATTGATCGCCGAGGCCGATGACCATGCCAAGCAAGGTCGCTACAACGACGCGATGAATCTGTATGAGAAGGCACTGGCCATCGACCCGGCCAACGAAGCGGCCAGGAAGGGCGCGGAGAATGTGAAGGTCGTGCAGGCCCGCGAACTGGGCACGGGGGTGCTGGCGACTGAAACCAGCATCTACAAGATTCGCCGCCAGCAGGCGATCGCCCGTTATGAAGAAGCGATGACCAGCGCCCAGAAGGCGACGGAAGCCGGCAACTTCGCCAAAGCGATCGACGACGCGGTTCTGGCCAAGACGATTCTGGACACCAACCGGGACTACATCCCCGAAGCCGAGTACCTGGCCAAGCGTCAGGCGGCGCTGGACCTGGCGGCGAAGATTGACACCACCGCCGAGGGCGTTCGTGTTCAGTCGCTGGCCAAGGAACAGGAATCGCTGAAGTTGAAGAACGAGCAGGAGCGGGCCGCGACCGAAGCCGGTCGTCAGAAGAAGGTGCAGGAACTGCTGCATCAGGCGCGCGACCTGGCGCGGGATCAGAAATACGACCAGTCGCTGGAAGCGATTCAGCAGATCAAGTTCCTGGACTCGAACAACGTCGCGGCCCAGTTCATGGAAGACCTGATCTCCGATCAGCGTCTGGCGACGAAGTATCGCAACATGAGCAAGTACCGCAGCCGGGAACAGGGCGAACAGAACCTTGCGAACCTGGAGAACACGATTCCCTACAACGATCTGCTGACCTATCCGTCGGACTGGCCGGAGATCACCAACCGCCGGCTGCACGGGCAGAACCAGACCAGTGACAGCGAAGCCAACCGGATGACCCGTGAAAAACTTCAGCAGCCGATCCCGGTCGATTTCCGCGCCAACCAGTTGGCGAACGTGATGGAATACCTGCGTAACGTGACGGGGGCGAACTTCGTGGTGCAGTGGCGTTCGCTGGAAGCCGCGGGCATCACCAAGGAGACGCCGATCACGATGCAGTTGAACAACGTCGCGGCCGAACGGGCGTTGCGGCTGATTCTCGACGAGGCCGGCGGCGATCTGGTCAAGCTCAGCTACTCGGTTGATGAAGGCGTCGTGGTGGTGGCCACCAACGAGTTCCTGGCCGCCAAGACCGAAATCCGCACCTACGACATCCGCGACCTGATCCTGCAGGTGCCCAACTTCGACCAGGCCCCGACCTTCGACCTGACCCAGGTGGCCAGCGACCAGGGCGGCGGCGGCGGCGGCTCCTCGCTGTTCAAGACCGACAGCGCCACCAGTGACCAGGAAAACGTCCCGCGGGCCGATCGCATCACCGCGATCATGGACCTGATCAAAAACTCCGTCGCGCGCGACAGTTGGGTACCGGTCGGCCTGACCAGCTCGATGGAAGAACTCAACGGCACCATCATCGTCAACACCACCGCCGACAACCACGTCTCCATCGACAAACTCCTGCGTCAGCTTCGTGAACAGCGCGCCCTCCAGATCGCCGTGGACGCCCGCTTCCTCTTCGTCACGCAGAACTTTCTGGAAGAAGTCGGCTTTAACATGGGCCTGAGCTGGGTCGGCAACGGCAACAAGAATCTGTTTGGTTCGATCGACGTGGTTGGCGACCCCGCGGTTCAGTTCAACACCTCCGCTCCCGCGAAGCCCACCACCGTGGACGGCACGCTCGCCCCCCTGACCGCCGGCGATGAATCGCTCATCTTCGGCTCGGTCACCGGCGGCGTCGCCTCGCCGCTCGGCTTCATCCTCGACGACCTCCGCGTCGATCTGCTCATCAAAGCCACTCAGATGGATGTCCGCAACATCAACGTCAACACCCCGCGCCTGACCTTCTTCAACGGCCAGCGCGCCAACATCCTCATCAGCCGCCAGACCGCCTTCGTCAGCGACCTCGAAGCCGTCGTCGCCCAGCAGGTCTTCGCCTACAACCCCACCATCGACGTGGTCTCCGACGGCGTGATCCTCGACGTCGAAGGCACCATCTCCGCCGATCGCCGCTATGTCACCCTCACCCTCCGCCCCTCCCTGGCGCAATTGGTCAAACTGACAGAGTTCTCCCTCCGCGGTTTCTCCACCGATAACAACGGCGGCGTCACCACCGGCACCGGCGTCCTCCAGCAGCCCGAAATCGCCCTCACCCAACTGTTCTCCACCGTCAGCGTCCCCGACAAGGGCACGCTGCTCATCGGCGGACAACGACTCGTCGGCGACATCGAAGTTGAAACGGGCGTTCCGGTCCTCAGCCGAATCCCCGTCATCAATCGTCTGTTCACCAACCGCGCGACCACCCACGACGAGAAAACCCTGCTCATCCTCATCAAGCCCACCATCATCGTGCAGTCCGAAGAGGAAGACCGTCTGTTCCCCGGCCTCAACCAGGCCCCCGGTTTGTATAACCTGGGCGTTCATCCGTAAACGCCTTCGCATCCGACCCCCGGATCGGCGACCGGCCCCCCGGCCCTGTTGCCCTCGCCGCTCACCGGATGCTACGATACGCACAGCCGATCGGGTCAACGCCCGGTCGGTTGCTTCTTCCGGGAATAGTTCAAAGTTCAAGGTTCAAAGTTGAATGTGACCGTCCTTGAACTTTGAACCTTGAACTTTGAACTTTGAACTTTCCTCCGCCCGTGTCAAGTTTTGTCGGGCGAGAGTAGATCAGGAGATCGCCATGCCGGAATCCGCCAGCCGTTTAATGATTCAGAAGGACGCCGAGAAGGCCGTCACCATCATCGAGTTCATGGATCGCAACATTCTCGACGAAGCCAACATCCAGCAGATCGGCGAGGAGGTCGGTCGCATCATCGACTCCAGCCCGTACCCCAAACTGCTGGTCAGCTTTGAAAACGTGGACCATCTTTCCTCCGCGGCCCTGGGCACGCTGATCACCATCAGCAACAAGGTCCGCCAGAAAGACGGCCAGCTCCGCCTGGCCAACATCCACCCGCAGATTTACGAAGTGTTCGTCATCACCAAACTCAACAAGCTGTTCCAGATTCACAAGAACACCGTCGAAGCGCTCAAGGCGTTCAAGTAAACCGGACTCTGGACCGGCTGTTGTTGGGGAGACCCGCCGCCTTGGCGCCACCGCCCACCAAACAACGATTCGTTTTGCAAAGCCGCTTCGAGGAAGTGGCGCGCGTCCAGGACGCCGTCATCGCCGCCGCGACCGCGCACGGATTCACCGAATCCCAAATCTTCGCCATCCGCCTGGCCATGGAAGAGGCCCTCACCAACGCCATCAAGCACGGCAACCGTCTGTCCCCCGGCAAACTCGTCCATGTCGAGTTCGATTGTTCCGACTCCCGCTTCCGCGTCCAGGTCACCGATGAAGGCCCCGGCTTCGCCCCCGAAGGCGTGCCCGATCCCACCCGCGGCGAAAACCTCGAACGCCCCAGCGGCCGCGGCGTCATGCTCATGAAGGCCTACATGACCAAGGTCAGCTTCTCACCCTCCGGCAACCGCGTCACCATGATTAAACGAAAATCCTGCCACCTGCCCAATCGGGATTAATCCCATGACAGCAGAACA
>JBAYVY010000158.1:0-8193 GCA_041674345.1 Phycisphaeraceae bacterium
ATCAGTTTGATATTGCGATATTCGCGCCAGTTGCCGCGCTCGCGTGTGATGGCGAGCTTGGGGTCGTTCAGCAGATACTTCGCGGCGGTCGCGCCGAGCGCGACGATCACCTTCGGTTGAATGAGAGCGACCTGCTGATCGAGATAGGGCTGACATGTCGCGGCTTCTTCGGGCGTCGGCACACGATTGTCCGGCGGACGACACTTGACGATGTTGGCGATGTAAACCTGATTGCGTTCGAGTCCCATCGCGGCGATCTGTTTGTCGAGCAACTGGCCGGCGCGACCGACGAACGGGCGACCCTGCGCGTCTTCATCGGCGCCGGGGCCTTCGCCGACGAACAGGATCGTGGCGTTCGGATCGCCTTCGCCGAACACGGTGCGATGTCGGGTCTTGTGCAACGGACAGCGGGTGCAGACCGAAACGTAATCAGCGTCGAGTTGGGCGAGGGAAGCGGAGGAGAAGTCGGAAGTGGGAAGTGGAAAGTGGGAAGTGGAAAGCGGGGCTGCGGGAGTAGTGGGTCTGCTACTTCCGACTTCCGCCTTCCGACTTTCGACTTTCTTCACCGGCACGCTTTCCATGCCTAGCAATTGGTCGATGGCGAGTAACTGTTTGATCTGTCGGGTGTTGGGCGTCATGTCGGGCCTGGGTTTGGGGATGGAACCGATGCGTAAGAAAGCGTGTAGAAGGAGTTAGGAGACAGGAGACAGGAGTAAAATCATCGGGACGTACTCCGGCATTCTGCCTCCGGACTCCTGTCTCCTGGCTTCTCACACGCTTTCGCACAGGGTCGCAGATTCGCCGGTGGGATGCAACCTTTTAAATTGGAGTTCTGGATAAAGAAGATTGCGATAAGTTTTCATAAAAATAGGATAAGTTGGTCTTGACTTTGAGCGGGGCGCGGACGATAATTGGATTAGTTGGTTATCTTTGACAAGTAACTGGTGACTCGTTCTGCCTCGCGCAGGCCTTGACCGAACGCACGTACAGGCACTCGGCACCCGACCTCGGGCTCCAACGAATTGAGGCGATGGACCCGAATGATCCAAGGGCACGTCCCGCGGATCAAGCCAATGGGGCGACCAGACCTGCACATCTCACACACCTGCCCCAATCCCTGTTGCGGGCGATCGGTTCTGTGGGTTAAAACTCGAGCTCCCGCGAGTGGTACCTGGGTCAGCAATGATCCGCCTGCCGAGGCAGAACGTCACCAGCTTATACGACTTGGTGCCGGGCCGTCTCTTTTGGAAATCGGGTGTGGGGTGAGGCGGCCCAAGGGGTCGGCGAGGTGACAGCGGTTGTCAATCTCGCCGGCCCTCTTTTTTTGCGCCGTGTTTTGTGAGGTGAAAGAAAGAAGGGGGCAGGGGGCTCATTTGTGATTTTGGAATGGTGATTTGTGATTGACAGATCAGCCCTCACGCCGAGTTCGCGTTTGCATCAAATCACAAATCACCAATCCACTCCAGCAAAGGGGGCGTCTGGAAGGGGAACCGCCAGACGCCCTGGGGTCGCGTCAGCGTCGGGGGAAGCGCTGACGCAGTTTGGGGCACCGGGGGGAAGTCAGTGCCCCGGCGATGAGGCGGGTCGGGGGAAGACGGGATGCCTCATCGCGTTCACTTAATCATACGCATATAACCAGCGAAAAGTTCAATCCCAGACAGATTTTTACCCCCCCCAAGCGAACTATCGTGCCGACTGGGGGTTATGGGAAATATCCGCGTCGATTCCCCGTCAGCCACGTCAGAAGAGTCGCCAATGCCCCTCGACCGGCCTCCCGGCCCCAGGGTGATCGGACGGAAAACGGACAGGAATGAACCACAGGCGCAGAGAAAGCAAAATCCAATTTTTATTTTCTTCTCTGCGTCTCTGCGCCTTCTCTGCGGTTTAATTTTCTTCTCGCTGTGAAAAATTCGCTCAACAACTTTCCGCATTCTTCCGTCAGTACGCCGGCGGTCACGTGTACGCGGTGGTTCAGCCGCGAATCGTTGCACAGCTGATACAGCGTTTTCACCGCGCCCATCTTCGTGTCGCTCGCGCCGTACACCAACCGGCCCACCCGCGCGTTGACCATCGCCCCGGCGCACATCGGGCACGGCTCCAGCGTCACCACCAGCGTGCATTCATTCAAACGCCAGCCGCCCAGCGTTTTCGCCGCCTGTTGAATCGCCGCGATCTCCGCGTGCGCCACCGGGTCGGCGTCCATCTCCCGCCGGTTGAATCCTTCGCCGATGATGCGGTCGCCATGCACCACGATCGCGCCGACGGGCACTTCACCCTGTTGTGCCGCACGCTGCGCCAGCGCGATGGCGCGACGCATCCATGCGATGTCGGCATCATCGCCCCGCATCGTCCGCGCCCGCCGGCATAACGCCAGGGGTAATTTTTTATTCAGCGCCGGCATCATCCCACTGGCTCCACAAACTCGTCTTGCGTTTGACGAACAGCCACATCAGCAACAGGCCCAGTTCGTACAGCAGGTACATCGGCAGCGCGGTGACGGTCTGCGCCACGGGGCTGCCGCCGGGCGTGATGATCGCGGCAATGACGAACGCCAGCAGAACCGCTATTTTCCGTCCGCGCGACAGCACCCGCCGTTCCACGATCCCCGCCCAGCCCGCCAGCAACATCAGCAGCGGCAACTGGAACACGACCGCGAAACTCACCCCCATCCACAACACGAAACTGACGTACTCGTCCAGTTCGATCAACGGTTCAACCATCGTCGCTTGCGAGGCCCGCAGCGTCATCACATGACCGCCCACCGACATTTTCATCGTCGATTCCCGCGAGTTGATCCACACCCGCCCCTCGCCCGGTTTTTCAGGGTCCGTCGCCATCACCGGCACATTCAACGGCGCGATTGTTTCTTCCCCCTTCGTCCCTTCGTCCCTCCGTCCCTCCGTCCCTTCTTCTCCGATTAGATATCTCTGCACCGCGGTCGGCGCAAGTGACGGCATCGAAAACGCGTCCGTGAAACCGAGAAAAAACCAGATCGCCAGCGGCAGCATCAGGTAATACATGAACAGCACGCCCAGCGCCGCCAGCACCGCCGAGCCGGGCATCAGCAGCGTCACGAATCGCCGCTCGTGCGGATGAAGTCCCGGCGAAATGAACTTCCACAGTTGCCACAAAATCCACGGTATGCCGATCACCAATCCGCCCAGCACGCACACCTGAAGATAGACGTTGAACGCGCCGCCGACGGTTCGCATGACCAGCGACGGGGCCTTGCCTTCCCGCGCCAGTTCGTACAGCAGCGGTTGGCAGATCAGGCCCACCACGCGGTCGGCGATGAAGATCATGCCGATGCCCGCGATCACCGGGCCGATCAGTCCGACGCCGATGCGCCGGCGTAATTCCTCCAGGTGGTCGCCGAGCGACATTTTCACTTCATCTTGTGCCGACCGGTGGGTCATACGGATATGATAATGCAATGCCTCGCACCGCGCGTCATCGCTGGCACAAACGCCATCAGGTCCGTCACGCCATGAGCGTGCGGGCTTTTCGCTGGCTGACGGAGCGCAAGATCATCCGGGGCGGGCCGTGCGGCGGTTTCGTCCTCAGTCCGCATGTGCTGAAACTGGCCGGTTTGCCGGCTGAACTTGCGGGGCTGCGCATCGCGCATCTGTCCGACCTGCATGTCGGTTCGCTGCTGACGCCCGATCATCTGCCGGCGATTGTGCGGCAGGTCAACGCCCTTGAGCCGGACATCATCGCCGTCACCGGCGACCTGATGGATACCGACAATCATTACCTGCACCCGCTCCTCGAAGCGTTGCTCCAACTGCGCGCCCCGCTGGGCATTTACAGTGTGCTGGGCAATCACGACTATCGGGATGCCGCCCCGGAAATCGTGCATGGGTTTCGGATGGCGGATATGAAGATGCTGGTCGATCAGCACGTGATGGTGCAGGCCAGCGGGCGCGCCGTCGCTGTGGCCGGCATCGACTGGGCGGAAAGCGACGACGACCTGGCGGGGCACGTTCGCAAAACATGTGCGAAAATACAGGGCGACGATTTGCGGATTCTGCTGGCGCATCACCCGCACGCGCTGGACGCCGCCGCCGATGCCCATGTCCACCTCGTGCTGTCGGGCCACACGCACGGCGGGCAATTCATCTTCCGAAAATCCCGCACCCATCAACGCGAATCCGTCGGCCTGGGCAATCTCAAATGGCGCTACCCTCAGGGCCACTACCAGCGGGGCGACACGCACCTGTTCGTCACCAACGGTCTGGGCGGCAGCTTCCCCCTGCGATTCCGCTGCCCCGCGGAAATCACACTGCTCGAATTGCAGCCGGGCTGAACAAGCGGGGATATTCACCAACCTGACGTTGTACGTGCGATTTTCGCTGGTTTACGGGACTTTTGCGCCAATTCCGGGGGGCGGCCCTTGATTTGCACGTCGGCGGTCGTACCATGTGGGGCTGCCAGAACCCAGCGGCCTACGCTTTTAGCTTGGAGATCACGCCTGTGAACGATACTTCCGCCAATGTTGACCCGTCGATGAGCGACATGCCCGAACCGCAGCGGCTGACCGACGCCCGCATTCTGGTTGTGGATGATGACCCCGATGTGTCCGCTGTCGTCGATGCGGCGCTGCGCGCCGAGGGCGCCAAGACCAAGGTCTGCTCCGACGGCAACACCGCGGTGCATCTGTGCGAACAGGACAGCCCCGATCTGGTCGTGCTGGACATGATGCTGCCCAAACGGTCGGGCTTTCTGGTGCTGGAGCGCATCAAGCAGATGCAGAACCCGCCGAACGTCATCATGATTACCGCGAACGAAGGCAAGCGTCACCAGGCCTACGCCGTGTCGCTCGGCGTCGATGCGTATCTGCACAAGCCGGTGCGACTGGAGCGCCTGGTGCAGATCGCCGAGGAACTGGTCACGCCGAAGGTCAAGGCACGCGGCGGAAAATAAGTTTTCGACAAGCCGGACCTGATTGAGGTGGTCCAGAGGCGGCCAAGCTGAAAACGCCCTTGCGAGAGGCGGTCCAAATTGTTGGGCATTGCGAATGGGTGCTTGAAAAGCACCCGAAAAGGTGTGAATGATCGAAGGACTCGATCAACTCAACGGTCAGTGTAGCAGAATTCGGCGCGGTGCCAAAGGAGACATTGTCACCGGTGTCCCACGACGGTGGAAGCAGTGCCAAAGCAGTGCCAGGCCGGTGACAACGTGCCGTGGCACCGGTGCCAAGGTATTTGAGCGAGCCGATGCGTCAGGCGGCTCGGCGGTAATAATGATTGAGCAACCCACCCGGCTTCGAGTCGCAGTCGATTTGTCCGACCGGTTCCTCCGGCGGAACGGGCGGTGGCAGATCGCCGTCGAGCGGTCGGTTACCCAACCCTTGGTGAGGCCGATGACGATTGAAAAATACCTCGTAGGCCCCGGTGATGTAATCGATCTGGCTGAGGCAGAAACAAATCATCTGGTTGAGACATTCCCGCTTGAAGCCGCCGATCCACGACTCGGCGTAACAATTGGCGACGGGGGCTTGGTATGGCGTGAGGATGATTTCGGTGCCCGTCTCTTTGAACAACCGGTCGAACGCTCTGGTATATTTGGTGCCATGATCGTGGATAAGGCGCTTGATCTCGAGGCCGTGGCTTTCAGCCCACATGAGCGCGTTGCGCCCTGTTGTTGGACCCAATCGCCAGTAGGGTGGTAGGTGGCCGGCGAGAGGAAGATTTTTCGGCTACCAACGTGAATGAACACCAGTACATAAGCGACGCGTTTGTCCAGCGGCGTCCAGATGTTTTTGCAGAAGAAATCGGTGGCCACCAGCGACTCAGCATGGGCTGCAAGAAACGTCCGCCACGGCGTTCGTACGCCTTTGTCCTTGGGTGTGAAGCGTTCCGGATCGGGCAACAAGTCTTCGTCCACCAGCATTCGTCGCACCGAACTGCGGCTGGGCGTAAGGCCGAGTTTTCGCAGTTCGCCCACGATCCGTCACACGCCCCAACCGATGTTCTCCTTCGCCAAGCGTGTGATGATGGTACGTAGCGATTCGGTGATGCGTTTGGGGCGTCCGACCCGGCCGGGCGTTCGGCCATCGCGTTCATCACGAACCCAACGCCGGTAAGTTCCGGGGGTGACGATGCCGAGGATATCTTCGACCCGGTGGCTCATATCCGCCCCGGCCTTGAGCATTCGTTTCCGCTCATCGGGTGTCAGGATCACACGCTCACCGGGCAGATGCGCCCGCAGCAATTCGATCTGGAGTCGGAGAAATTGAATCTGCTTGTCCCGCCGGGCCGACCAGGCCTCCATGAGCATCACCATCAAGGGCCAAATCCACTTCGCAACCGTCATCGGCATCCTCCGAAGACATTTCGTAAGTCCAGTAACAGCAAAGGCCCGACAATTTGGACCGCCTCTGGGAGACGCCAAGATAGCGGCTTGAGCCGCCATCGTCACGTCTCGGCTTGTTGAAACGGTCCCGTTCAACCCACGGTGACATACTTTGAGGGTGGCTTGGCGATGAATCAAGCCCCACAAAAAGTAGTCGGGTTGCGAAACCAAGAGGATCCCTCCACACCCCCGCTCAGCCGCCGCAGCAGCAGCATGATGGGCCACCACTTCGGCGAAGGCGTCCAGAATCGTCTCGACCAGTTCTTGTTGTCGCATCATCTCGTCCAATCATCATGCGCCGACACCGGCGCGACTGACGTTGGGCAGGTGAAACAATGAGAGCCGTGCGACATCAGCCGACCCAGTGCGGCTGGTCAGTTGGGGGTGGTGCCAACACGCACGACCGTACTTGCAGATGATCGCATTCACTACGGCTCACAGCGATTCGGATGAGGGCACTTCACAATTTTCGGATCGTCGCCATCGGCAGGAACAGGTGCAGTTCGTCGTCCAACAGGGGCAGGAATCCGAAACCTTCGTAGAAGCGTTTGGCTTTGACGTTCAACGCATCGACGGTCACTGCGTGGATGCCGATTCGATCGGCCATGTCGCGGACGCGTTTGAGAGCGTCGACCAGCAAAACTCCTCCCAAGCCCTGCCCCTGGAAATGGTGATCCACCGCCAATCGTCCGAGATGTGCCGTCGGCACGGGATACTTCGGCAACCGTTTGGCCATTGCTTCGGTGAGATTGCTGAAGGACACACTGCCGCTGGAAAGCGTGTAGTAACCAATCACAACATCTGATTCCAGCGGCAGGGCGACGTAGGTGCGGGAAATGTCACGGCGTGCGTTTTGGCCGGCGTGGGTGTAAAGAAACGTGTTCAAGGTTTCTTCGCCGCAGTCAAACGCCTCGCGCACATGAGGCGTGTCCAATAGTTCGATGCGCCACTGGCTCATTGCGCAACCTTACCGGCGTGGCGTTTTGCCGCTTTGCGAAGTTTCGCGTTGGGTTCCGCCGGATGATCGAGCGCGGCCAGAAAAGCATCCCGGTCGCGGTCGCTGAGACGCAGCATCCCGAACCGTTCCACCACCTCTTCAGCCTGACGCAGTAGTGTGGCAACGGTGAACGCGCTGATGGTCTGCCCCAGAAACCCCGCCGCCTGTTCGATGAGCTTTTTCTGCTCTTCGCCCAGGCGGACGTCCAAGCGGGTTGTATTGACGGTGGTGGCCATAGCAATATTCCTTACATCAGCATCGACTGTTTGATTTCTAGAGTATAGCATTGAGTGCGGCATTTTGCCACACAAATGTAAATTGGCCGATCATTTGCCATTCACGTCCGAATTGGGGCCAATTACTCAGCATGCCCAGGTTAAGTTCTTCGTGTTCAGGTTATTCATTTTGGCCGTGTGATCGCGGACCCAGCACATAGTAGCCGGGTTTGGGGCCGGGCTGGAATTGAATCATATCCCGCTCTGTCAAGGTTCTCAGAACTCGTTTTGCATGCCGAATGCTGTAGCCGAATTCTTCCATCACCTGCTTTCGTGTCAGCTTTACATCCCGGCTCAACTGCCCGAGTATCCAATAGTGGCGATCCGCCAATGGCTCTTGGCCTTCGGCAAGGATAGATTCTGTGACATTGGTCGTGCGGCCTTTTCGTTGTGGGTTTGAGTGATGCGTCGACTCGGCGCCGTCGAGTTGGGATTCAATCAAACCGTATGCGTCCGGTGAAGCACAGGTTGCCGCAGGATTGCGGAGAAGCGCGGTCGTTTCGGCGGAGCGAGCCGAGCAGTTGATGGTGAAGAACGGGTTTTCGGCGCAGCGTGCCCGTGATTTCC
>JBAYVY010000159.1:0-8167 GCA_041674345.1 Phycisphaeraceae bacterium
AATTCGCGCCCGTGCCGCTTGTCGTGTCGTCCGTGCCGCCATGATGGAACCTCCTTGCTCGTTGGCTGCCGTCGGATCGCCGTCCGGGGCGACCCACCACTACATCTTGTCGGCTATCCCCCCCGCGAAAACTGTCATGCACCCGGATCTCGGTCTCATTGGACGTTGAGGTTGAAGGCATATGGTGATAACATTGACTCGGAAATAGCATCATACGGGAATAGCATCATGTGCCAGGCAAATTACTATTTATTGAAGGAAAAAGGCCTCGACCAAAAGGGGGAATTGCGTGAAATCGTGGAACATCTCCGCGACAAAAATGGTAACGACGTCACCGAGCATGAAATGGACATGAGTGATGGATGGGACAAACCCATCAAAAATCCGCTGGGACCGTATGATATCGGCGAACACTATGATGTCCGCAAAGTCGGCAAATTGTATCTGCCGGTGCCCAAACGGCAGCGGCTGACAGACATGCTCAATTGCACATGGCTTGGGAGTCCCGTATTTTTTACACCGCACGTCATCAAAACATTTCGTGATCATGGTGTCCGATGGGATCCCGATGTTGCGGAAGTGCCCGTGGATGTCATCGACAAAAAGGACAAACATCTGCGAGGCGAGTACATCATGTTGTGGCCGCCTCGTAAATGGGATATTTTCGACCGGGAAAAAACGTCTTATTTTCAAGGTCATGAGGGCATCGATGGTTTAAAACCAGGTACGCTTTTCCAAAAAGAATACACTAAGAAATTTGATATTGTTGTTGACAGGAAGAAGATTCCTCCATATGACTTATTTTGTTCAGTTATCTTTAGTTTTTGGGTAGTAAATGAGAAGGTGAAGGAATTAGTCGAGGCCCACGATTTCACGAATTTCGATTTTGAAGCATTTGACCGCTACATTTAACGGAAAGCCATTGTTTCCGAAGCATCTCCCGGAAGTGACATAGATCGAACGGTGTCAGGATGAATTGTTTTGATGGGGCGGCGGCCCACCGGCGAAGAATACATCACCCTCTACAACGCGCGCGATCAGGTTCAACAGCTTCAGGTGTACGATCCTGTCGCCGCCGTCACCGTGACCCGTGCCAACTATTACTACGACGGTGACAAGAACCTCATCAGCCAGACCGACGCCAATGGCGACTCTGTGGTGAAGCTCCGCGAATACGACGGGCAAAATCACGTCACGCGCCGGGTCGATGCCCTGGACAACTACACGCTCTATCGCTACGACGACTTGGGCAATCCGACGCGGCAACTGACCTTCGACAGCGGTCACACAGCGATGGCTGGCGTGGACTATGCCTATGATGCAGCCAATCGCGTCACCAGCGAACGTCTTCTTTCATCACCCGCATGGACGGGGACCAGCAACCAGGACGTCGTAACCGCTTACATTTATGACGGCGTCAACCGCATCACCAAAACACGCAAGACGCTCTATGGCAATGACGGCGGTGAAACCGTCGCCGAGTCGATCTCCACCTACGACGCGGCAGGCCGCCTGCTTACCCAAACTCAATCCGATGCGCCTACGGTCGCTTACGCCTATGATCTCGCCGGCAACATGACACTGCAATCCACCGACCCCTCCGGCCTTGCCCTCACCACCAGCCGGCAATACGACTCGGTCGGCCGCGCCACTCGTTCCACCCAGCCCGATTCGACTTATCAGGTCTCCCTCTACGACGCCTTCGGCCAGGTCACCAAATCCATTGCCTACGACACTTCCGGGGGTCGCCTCGCGGTCACCGGCCAGTTCTACGACGACCACCTCGGCGTCGTCACACGCTCCTACCAGATCAGTTCCCCCGCAAGCACCGATACCTTCAATTCGACCAACGATCCCTACAGCGACGCGCTCTACACCGCTGCGGGACGTTTGACCAAGACCATCGACCCGCTGAGCCATGCCACGACCTACGATTACGATGGGCTGGGCCGGCGGATCACCACCACCGACCCGATCGGCAACAAGGTCGTGCCCCTCTATGACAACGCCGACCGGCTGATGACACAGGTCCGCCTCGATTACGATGGCACCAATTACACGACGTTCAAAACCGCCTACGAATACGACCCCCGGAACCAAGTCACCAAGACCATCGACCAAGGCCCCGACGGCGACATCACCGCCGCGACAGACAACTTAGCGAGCACCCAGTGGTACGACGCCCTCGGCCAGGTCACACAAACCCAAGACCCCGCAGGCCAGCAAACCGCTTACCTGTTCGACAAACTGGGTCAACTCACCCGCACGACGGAAGATTCCGGGGGCGGGGGGGTTGCCCGCTACACGGATCGGGGGTATGATCGTGCAGGTCGTCTCACACGTTTGACGGGGTACCCGGTGAGCACATCCAATCCGCAAAACACGGATTACGCTTACAACAAGGCCGGTGTCCAAACGCGTGTGACTTGGCCGGACGATGCCGTCGGTGATCGCGGCTACACCGAGATGTTTTACGATGCGGTCCTTCGCCTGACCAAGTTCACCGATCAGGCGGGGCTGGACAGCACCTTTGCATATGACAGCATGGGCCGCCGGCTCACCGCCACGCGCGGCACGCAGATCGACAGCTTTGCCTACAACGCCATCGGATCGCTGACTACCGCACAACGCGGTGCCTCTGGCAACCTAGACTCTATTAGTCGTGTGGATCGACTCTACGACGGCCAACTGCGTCTGACCCGCGAAAGTCAGTCGATTCGTGAATCGACCGCCCGGAATGTGGATTACACTTACGACAAGGGGGCGAATCTCCTCACGCTGACTTATCCGTCGGGCATTCACGTCGAACACACCTACGATGCGAATGATCGGCAGACATTGATTCAGCGCGATGGCGTGACTATCGCGGCTTATCGTTACGTCGGTCCCGGTGCGCGCGTCAGCCGGATGATCTACGAGACCGGCACGAACGATGTCACGCTCGCCCCGGCATATGACGGCGTGGCGAGGATGACACGCCAGCCGTGGTCGAGTAACAGTACCGATCTGGTGGCGTTCAACTATGTGTACGACCAGGCCGACAATGTGCTGACGCGCACGTTCGATCATCGCGACAGCGACCCGGCGGAAGCATATGGGTACGACCGGCTCCATCGCCTCACGCGCACCGTTTACGGCCAAAAAGCAAGCACGCCTTACGAGGGTTACGTTTACGACGGCCTGAGCAATCGGCTGACACTGGATAACAATGGCACGCCCACGGCGGCGATGTTCAACGCCGTCAACGAAATGACCAAACACGGCGCCCCCGGAAGTGAAATCGCCGTCGAATACAGCAAGACCGGCAACCTGACGAAGAATTCCGGGAGCTACCACTTCTTCTATGACCGCACCCATCAACTGACGCGCATTGAGGATGCGTCGAACAACGCGGTGGCGAGTTACGCATATGACGCCTTGGGCCGCCGCATTGAGCGTGTCGATGAGAAGGCATCGACCACGCTGCGCTTCTACCACACCGGCCAGCGCGTCATCGAAGACACCGACACTTCCGGGGGCGGGGCGGTTCAGCGTCATTACATCTGGGGCAATTACATTGACGAGCTGCTGCTCATGCGTGACGTGGCCGGCGTCGGCGGCGCGGCCAACGAAGATTTGGTCGTGCTGCGCGACGAACGCTTCAGCCCCACCGCCCTGGTCAAACGCAGCGACGGTAGCATTGTCGAACGCTACGAACACGACGCCTTCGGCAAGACGAATTTCCTCAACGCCGATTTCACGGTGAAAGGCACGCAACAGTCGAGCTTCGGCCTGCGCTACGCCTACACCGGCCGCGAACTCGACATCCTCGACATCGGCGGCTTTGCCATCATGTATTTCCAGGGAAGATACTACGACCCGGCTACCGGCACGTTCTACCAGCGCGATCCCGCGGGCTATCCCGACGGCATGAACGCCTATGCGGGGTACTTCGCGATGTGGGGCAGGATCGATCCATTCGGTACGGCGGTTGAGGTACCGATTGCTGTATCGGTAGTAGTTGTCCGTGCCGCTGCGGCTGTTTCCACAGCCACAGCGGCATTAATTCTCGCACAACAGCAGGGTAATTCCGATACTATTCGCGCGGCGGCAGATGCATTGGAGAATGCCAGGCAACAGCTTAGGACTGCAATATTTATAGTGTCGGAGGGACGGCAACAAGACAATCAAGCAACCGCATCTGCTGCGGCAGCCGTTGCGGCAGCGCGTGAATTAGCTCAGAAAGCAGAACAACAACTGAAAAACGCAATGCATGATCTTGAGAATAAACTACGAGGAAAGGGGCCATGCGACGCGGCAAAAGCAATACTCAACAACCTCCAGGGCAAGGTGCGGGGGGCACAAAAAACGATCGCCGAACATCAAGGAAAGATTCGCAATCCAACAGAGCATATGACACGTTGTCCTCATACCCCTGAAGAAATCGCTATAGCTATTGCGGATTGGACCGCGACGATTGCCGCACAGCAAGGTAATATTGACGTACTCAACGTAGCGATTAACGTCGCAAAAAAGGCTGTTGAAACTGCTTGTGGCGGTAAATAAGGAGAATATCATGGGACCCAAATTGGCAATTGATCGACTTCTAGAGGCTCAAGCTAGATTAGATCAGATCATAAAACGAATTGAAGTAGATAATTCGATGGAATCGCTGGATGGAGAATATCACGCTGTGGTACTGGAATTGTATTGGTTGATCAATCGAGTTTGGAATACCAGGCATATGACTGATAAACAATACGCTCGCGAAAGCCAGAGCCAGCAACATTTTGAGGAGTTATGTAAATGTCCCCGCGATTTAGACCTATAATCCTGTAGCGGCTGTAGTGGCCCAAGAGCTTGGCGGCTCATTTTGTACGGAGTATGTTTGGTTTTGGGAAGTTCAATGGATCAACAATTTCGTTTGCGGTGTGCAATGACCGCGCCGGCATCTTTGAAAAGCCAATGGATTTCCGCGCTGTGAGCCGGCGTCAGGCGGCGCGCGGGAGTTGGAGTGTGACGCTTACGAATACGACCCCCGGAATCAAGTCACCAAGACCATCGACCAGGGGCCGGACGGCGACATCACCGCCCCCACAGACAATTTAACAGCCACGCAGTGGTACGACGCTCTGGGCCGGGTCACGCAAACCCAAGATCCCGCCGGTCAGCAGACGGCTTACCTGTTCGACAAACTCGGCCAACTCACACGCACGACGGAAGATGTTTCTGGGCAGAATTCTATTGGCAGACATACCGATCGCGCGTATGATAGAGCCAATCGCTTAACTCGTTTGACCGCTTATTCCAACTCGGCTGGGGGCACGGGCGTGCAGAATACGGATTATGCTTACAACAAATCCGGTCAGTTGACCAAGACCACCTATCCCGATGCGGGAAGCGTGTCGCTGTATGTTGACGCGGCGAATCGTGTCACAAGGGCAAGAAAGCGGGACAGGTACGGTTTTGTGGGAATGTGTGAATCGGGGGCGGGCAATGGGGGAGGCGGCGTGGATGGAATGGGGGGTGAAGAAACCGGATTTGCAGACCCAAGTAAAACCGTACCTGTCCCGCTTTCTTTCTTGCTTGTCCCGCTTTCTTGCTCGTCATGTTGGTGCGCGCGGGTTTTGGCGTAAGCATCCGCGATGAGGTTGCTTACATGTTTCCGCGACATATCTGTGCGTTGCGAGGCGTCGCCATTTCATCGGTCGGCGACGAAAAAGATGCGCGTGCGGAAAGAAGTGCGACAGGTCTGTGCGTAAAACTTGTCGCGGCCCCCGCTTTCTGAATCAAAAACGAGAGTGGGATTTGCCCCCGTTTTGCGCCAAAACATGCCGGTGACAGGTTTTTGCGCCCCCGGAAGTCCCCGGAAATCATCGGAATCCCCCGAAATCCGCGATGGCACGCTGAAAATGCGGTTTGAAGGAGGCCCACCCATTGAACAGCCAAGTGCCAAGTTCATGCGAGCAGAATGGTCGCGTGACTTAGCCGATGATCTTGAACTGTTTGAGCGCGATTTCGAGTTTGGCGTGGTTGGCGGGGTCCATTTCGCACAGGGGCAGGCGGAGTTCGCCGGTGTCCATGCCGGCCAGCGCCATCGCGGTTTTCACCGGGATCGGATTGGTCTCGATGAACATCGCTTTGCACAGTGCGAACAATTTCAGATGTTGATCGCGGGCGACGGCCCAGTCGCCTCGCAGCGCGGCGTCGGCCAGCGATTGGACCTGGGCGGGGACGAGGTTGCTCAATACGCTGATGACGCCTTTGCCGCCGAGGGACATGATGGGCAGCGTGAGGGAATCATCGCCGGAGAGGATGGTGATTTTGTCGCCGCAGAGTTGCGCGATTTCGGAGGCCATGTCCATCGAACCGGTGGCTTCCTTGATGGCGACGATTTTTTCGTGCTTGGCCAGGCGCGCGACGGTTTGCGGGGTGAGCGCCACGCCGCTGCGTCCGGGGATATTGTAGAGCACGACGGGCAGGCCCAGGTCGGCGATGGTCATGAAGTGGCGGTACATGCCCTCCTGCGTCGGCTTGTTGTAATAGGGATTGACCTGCAAAGTGGCGTCTGCACCGGCATTTTTCGCATGTTGGGTCAATTGCACGGCTTCGTCGGTGCAGTTGGAGCCGGTGCCTGCGATCACAGGGATTTTCCCGCCCCCGGAAGCGGATGCCGCCTCCACGACCAGTTCGATGACATGATCGTGTTCGGTGTGGCTGAGCGTGGGGCTTTCGCCGGTGGTGCCGCAGGGGACCAGTCCCTTGATGCCCTGGGCGATCTGGAACCTGACGTTTTCGCGCAGACGTTGCGCGTCGAGTTGGCCGTTGCGGAACGGGGTGACGAGGGCTGTGATCGCGCCGCTGAACATGCTCAGTCTCCGAGGCCGGGTTTGCGGTTGTTGGTTTGCGGTTTGCAGTTGTCCGAAGACTAATTACTGTAAACCGCAAACTGCAACACCGCAAACTGCAACACTCACGCCGCGACGGATCGCCCCATTCGGCGACGCCGGCCCACGGTGCGCTGATCGCCGCCCATGCGGCGCTCGGCCTGCGTGCGGATCGCCTCGACCATTTCCATCGGCGTCTTCACCCACACGTCGGCGCCGATTTCCTCGGCCAGTCCCTCGGCCCGGTTGAACACGCCCCCGCCGACCACGATTTGCAAGCCCGGACACACGCCCTGGTCGTGCAACTGATCGATCAAAACGCGAATGTTCGGCAGGTCCGACGGCGCGGAACTGAACAACACCAGCGACCGCGGCTTGAGTGCGCCCAGCGTGCTGATGATCTCATCATTGGCGATCCCCCCACCGACGAAGAACACTTCGTATCCGCCGGCTTCCAAAACGTCGGCGACCAGTTGCCCGCCCAGTTCGTTCGGCTCGTTCGGCCCGCACACGATGAGCAATCGCTCGCCGCGTGATTCGCCCTGTTCCAGACGCATCGCCATCTGATCGGCCAGCATCCGCATGATGCGCGTGGCGAACTGATGACTGATCGCCGAAAGCTGATCGTTGCGATACAACTTGCCCAGTTCCTCCAGCGTCGGCCAGAACAACTTTTCGATGATCCGCTCGGCCGGCACATCCGCGCACAAACATTCATCCACCACCGCGCGGCTCGCGCTGCGGTCGCCCGAAATCAACGCCTCGATGAATCGCTCGATCAACACTTCCTGGCTCATGGTTCAACCTTTCTGCACAAGCATCTGTTCGTCGCCCGGCTCCCTCCGTGGGGCCGGGCGACTCATTCTGTTTCGGGACGCGACTTCCCTGTCGGCCCGCGCATTCACGCGACGCAATACTCATCGGCGAACCTATTTCAAAATCTTCACCAAATATCCTATCTTTTCTATTTTAACATGTCAAACCATCAAAATACCCGTTTTCAACTCAAAATCGCCGCTGTTACAGGAACCCCCGCCGTGAAGTGAATCCTCCTCAAGCACGGAATGACGCCTTCTTCGACGACAGACCGTGGTCGAACCGCAAACTCATTCCGATCTGTTATCCTCTTGCCCCATGACCACCTGCTTCGCCCACCAGACCGGCTCCACGCTCGTCATCGGCAACGATCTCATCGAACGCCATTTCGATTTCAACCGCGGCCAACTCCACACCACCGCCCTGATCGACAAACAAGCCGATCACACTTGGCGCTTCCCCCCCCCCCCCCCCCCCCCCCCCTC
>JBAYVY010000160.1:0-8156 GCA_041674345.1 Phycisphaeraceae bacterium
GTGTTGATCGCGGGCAATTCGGTTCTTCAAATGCACGTTCAAACCGCGATGATGGACATCGGTTTTGAAAATCGCGCGACGATCCTTCGACTGTATCACGGATTTCGCGGCGGCGATCGCCCCAAGAATGCCGAGCGGGAATTCGCGGAGGTTTGCGTCACACCGCGCGGCAACTACGAACCCTGGATGTTGTTCCGCAAACCCGTCGCCGAACGAACGATCGCTGAAAATCTGCGTCAATGGGAAACCGGGGGATTGCGAATGCTGGCGGGCGGCAAACCGCTGCCGGATGTGATCGCCAGTTTCAAAACCCCCGCGCAAGAGCGACAAATCGCGGATCACCCTTCGCTTAAACCCCAGCACCTGCTCCGCATCTTCGTTCGCGCTCTGCTTCCTCTGGGCAGAGGCGTCGTGCTTGATCCATTCATGGGCTCCGGCTCAACAATTGCGGCGGCGAAATGCCTTGGCGTGGACGCCATCGGCATCGAAGTGGATTCCCATTTTTTCGCCCTGGCTCAAAAAGCCGTTCCGCAACTCGCGGCACTGTACCCGGACATGCGGGGAGATGACCTGAACAATTCAGAATCACGAGCCGGCCAACACGAATATCCGCAAGAACAGGCCTTGTTCTCTGAACCTCAGGAACAATATCAGTCCTGAAAGACCCGACAACAACATCAACATCACCCCTCAAACTTCAGCAACCGGCCCGGCGGCGGGGTGAGGTGATTGAGTTGCGCTTCGCCACTTCCGGTTCCGCTTCCGCTTTCGCTTCCGGGGGCGGGGGCGGGGGCGGGGGTTGCCGCCGCGTGACCGTTGATGAAAACGTACCGAATCCCCGCCGGCGGCTGGGCGGGGTTCACGTAGGTCGCGCGATCTTCAATCGTCCGGGGGTCGAACAACACCAGATCGGCGAAGTAACCGTCACGAATCAATCCGCGATCCTTCAATCGCATGATCTTCGCCGGTAGGCCGGTCAACTTGTGTATCGCCGTCGGCAAGTCGAACCATTTCGCATCGCGGCACAACTGACCGAGTATCCTGCCGGGTGTGCCGAAGTCTCTGGGGTGCAGCCCGCCCCCGGAAGTTTCCCCCGAACAGCCGACACAATCATGGATGTGTGAATCGGAACCGATGCAGACCTCGGGCCAGTTCAGAATGGTCCGCATGTTGTCATCGGACATGGAGAAGTGAATGCCGGTGGTCGCGGCATGGTCGTCGATGAGCAGATCGAACGCGGCTTCCAATGCGTCCGTCTGACCGATATGCGAGGCCCACTTCGCCAGTGTTTTGCCCTGTGCGTCGCGCAGCGCGGGATTGTTCACCGCGCCGATCATCACCTTGTCGCACCACCCCCGAAAGTTGATGCCGCCGTCCAGTTCGATCTGTTCGCGCTGACGGATGCGTGCGGCCAGTTCATCGCGCGTTTTGCGATCCGTGAGTCGTTCGACAATGGCGCGGGGGCCGCCGCCCAATGCGTCGTTGGGCAACAGGATCACGGCCAGCGCGGTGCAACTGGCGGTGTACGGATAACGGTCGCCATGTATTTCAACACCGCGCCCCCGGAAGTTGTCCATACGTTTTCGCACATCGGCGAGTTTGTGCCAGTTGCGCGGACCTGCGGTTTTGATGTGGCTGTATTGGGCGCGGCAACCGGCTGCTTCGCACACGCCGAGAAACTCATCGAGCGCTTCGAGCAGTTGATCGCTTTCGCTTCGCAGATGCGAGGCATACAGCCCGCCGTGGTGCGCGACGACGTGGGCGAGTTCGACGATTTCATCGCGCTCGGCGAATGAGCCGGGGGCGTAAACCAGGCCGGTGGACAGCCCGAAGCAACCAAGTCGCATGGCGCGTTCGGTTTCGCGGACCATGCGTTGTCGTTCGCCGCGTGTGGCTTTGCGATCATCGACACCGACGATGGAGCCGTGCAGTGTGCCGTGGCCGAGCAGGACGCCCTGGTTGAGGGTCATGGGGTTTTGTTCGCATTTGCGGAAGTAGCCATCGCCGGTTTCCCAGTCGATTTTTAAGTCGTGTCCCCGGAGGGCGTGTTCGTCCATGAGTTGGAGTTTCATGGCTCCGTAGAGGGGGAACGCGCCGAAGCCGCAGTTGCCGTTCAGTTCGGTGGTGTAACCCGCCAGCACCTTGCTTTCGCCGCCGGGCGCATACAACGCGGCGAAATCACTGTGACTGTGAATGTCGATGAACCCCGGACAAACGACCAGCCCCGTGGCGTCGATGACGCGCTTCGCTTCGGTGGCGGGATTGACGCCGAGTACGATGCGATCATCGAGGATGCCGATGGAGCGCAAAACCCCAGAACCCGGGGCGGCGCTCGAAGACTCGCTCTGCCCCGGCTTGTTGCTTCCGGGGGTGGGGGCATCCCCGGAAATGATGCGTCCGTGGTCGATGCGCACGTCGAGTTGCATATGGGAATTGTATGCGAAAGGGAATAAATCACGAAAGGCGCGAAGAAGCGGGGAGGAACAGATAAAACATCAATTTGGGATGAGCGAAACCCCCGTGCCTCCCGCGAACCCCCTGTGAAACCAACCCGCCGCCGCCGCTTTTTTTATGCTCCACCATAACTTTGTTTTCACTGAAAACAAAGTTATTGACACCTCGGTTTCACTCGGTAAATACCGTGAAAAAACGCGGCTTGGTGGGGGTGACAAAGGTTGTTCGAGATGGCGCGATGGCGCCAAGTCAGTTCGCCTTCATCGCTTCTTCGATTGCATCGGTGAGTTGGGCGCTGTCGGGCGTCACGGCGGAGCGGAAGCGCGCGACGAGTTTGCCGCTGCGATCCAGCAGGAACTTTTCAAAGTTCCATTTGACCGGGCCGGTTTCGGGCAAAGCGCCGGCATCGGCGGCGGCGATCAGGGCGCGGTAGAGCGGGCAGATGTCGTCGCCTGTGACGCTGACCTTGGCGAGCATGGGGAAGGTCACGCCATATGTGCGGGAGCAGAACTGGGCGATCTGTTCGTTGGAGCCGGGTTCCTGCCCGCCGAAGTTGTTGGCCGGGACGCCGATCAGCACGAAACCCTGATCCTTGTATTTTTGGTGGAGCGATTCGAGGGCGGGGTACTGCTTGGTGTAACCACACTTGCTGGCGACGTTGACGAACAGGACGACCTTGCCGGCGTAATCGGCGAGATGGACCGGCTTGCCATCAATGCTGTTCATGGTGAAATCGAGCAGATTCGGTTCGGATGACCTGGCCGCCGCTTCACCGGAGGCCGCACTTCCGGGAGCTGCACTTCCGGGGGTCGCGCTTCCGGGGGCTGCACTTTTCCACGGCTCCGAAGACGATTCACCGCAGGCCACCAACAGAAACCCCAGCGCGATCGCGAATGAAACGACGACAAAACTCGGTAACATGATGCGTCTCCGTGAAACGGTTGAACGATGGATTCGGTGAACCGACACTGACGATAGGACGCTGAACATGGGGCGGACAAGTCGCAACCGCGTTTACCTGATCGTGGAATTGTTCGCGGTGTTCGTGGCGCTGCCGGGGTTGCTGGCGTTGCGACAATGGCTTGATCTGATGCCGGGGCTGCGCATTCCGCTGATTCCCGCGATCTGGCTGGTCGCCGTGTGCTGCCTGGGGTGGCTGCTGCGCCAGCGCGATTTCGACCGGCGAAATTTCGGGCTGGGGTCTGATGACAACTTCCGCCAATATCTTCCGGGGGTGCTGATTCGATTCGTGATCCTCGGCTCGATCCTCGCGCTGGTGGTCTATCGCTTCCAGCCCGATATCTGGCTGAGTTTGCCCCGGCGGTATCCCCGCCTCTGGCTGCTCATCCTGTTCGCCTATCCGATTCTTTCCGTCTATCCGCAGGGCATCGTCTGGCGGGCGTTCATCCTGCATCGCTACCGTTCGCTGATCCCCAATCCGATCGTCATGCTCATCGTCGCCGGCGTGCTGTTCAGCTTCGGCCACATCGTGCTGCTCAACGAAGTCGCCCTCGCCATCACCCTGGTCGGCGGGCTGATGTTCACCCGCACCTATCAGCGCACCGGCTCGCTCCTGCTGGCCGGGATCGAACATGCCCTCTACGGCGACCTGGCGTTCACCCTCGGCCTGGGCGCGTTCCTCTATCGCCATATCTGATCGCAAAACCGCGAAAACCAGAATCGTCACAAACACCCTCCCCATAAAGCTCCACGAAACCGGTCACCCCAAGCACCTTTTCAACGCCGGAACGATTACTTTGTTTTCAGTGCAAACAAAGTAATCGTTCCGATCATTTTACTCGGTAAATACCGTTAAAAAATGCGCTGATACCCGACCGGGTAAGTTCTGGTTTCCCCCGTCTTAACCCTCTTCACGCCCTCCCGGCCCATTCCAACATAATGTTTTTCTAACTCGTCCCTGACCGTCCGTTAATCAACCAAATGTAACCTTATTGACAGCAAGGACGCCCACGGAATTGTCTCGACGCCAGGATCACATTCGCCACGGAAGGCCAATGTCCATGACGCCCCCCACGACCCCGGCAATCACCCCGTTGCGCTATCGCCACGCCAAAGCCGAGCGAGTCTTCGGCTTGCGAAACTTTCGGGGGCCGGGGACCGCGACTTGGATTATTTGCCGCCCAGCCCCACACGTATTCCAACACGCCCCTACAACTTCCGGGGGCAGGAAAGGCCCGGTGACTCATGCAATCACGCGCTGATCTCCACGTCCATTCCAAATACTCCGACCGGCCCAGCGAATGGTTTCTGCGTCGTGTGGGCGCGCCCGAATCCTTCATGGAGCCGCTCGAAGTCTATCGCCGCGCGCGCGCGCGCGGCATGGACTTCGTCACCATCTCCGATCACAACAAAATCCACGGCGCCCTCGACATCGCCCACCTGCCCAACACCTTCATCAGTTGCGAACTGACCACCTACTTCCCCGAAGACGGCGCCAAACTCCACTACCTGGTCACCGGCATCACCGAAGCGCAATTCAAAATCCTCAACGAACTGCGCGCCAACATCTACGACCTCCGCCAATACATCATCGACAACGACATCATCTCCTCCGTCGCCCATCCCCTGTTCCGGGTCAACGACAAACTCTCACCCGATCACATCGAAAAGCTGCTGGTGATGTTCAACCGTTTCGAGGGCATCAACGGCACACGCGACGCACGGGCCGCCGATCTGGTCAGCGTCATCTTCCGAAACCTCACCCCCGAACTGATCGCCAAACTGGCTGACAAGCACAACCTCACGCCGCTCGGCCCCACGCCCTGGCACAAAACCTTCACCGGCGGGTCCGATGACCACGGCGGCGTTTACATCGCCTCCGCCTTCACCATGACCCCCTTCGCTGAAAACGTCCAGCAATACCTCCGCCACGTCCGCGAAGGCCATCACGAAATGGGCGGCTCCTCCGGCAACTCCCTCATGCTCGCCCACTCCTTCTATCACATCGCCTACGCCTATTACAAAGCACGCTTCACCTCCGGCTCCAAAGCCAAGGTCGATCTGCTCGGCGAAATGCTTAAGCGATTACTCGAAAAACCGACCCCCTCTCCCTTTGAGGGAGATGGCCGGGGTGAGGGGGCGACCGCCCGATCGCGCGGCATCCGGGCACGCGCCTGGTCGATGGCCGAACGCTTCACACGCAATCGCCGCATGAAACAACTGAACGACACCGAACGCCTGCTCGTCACCGAGTTCGGCAAACTCTTCGACGATCCGTCCAACAAAACCGATGAACTGGCCGAAACCCCCCACATCCCCGACAGCCGCTCCGCCTTCTCCGCCTCCTGCCGCATCAGCCACCAACTGTCCTGGGCGTTCATCGAACGCTTCGCACGCCACGTCCGCGCCGGCGATCTGGTCGAATCCCTCCAATCCGTCGCCTCGCTCGGCCCGGTCGCGCTCAGCATCGCGCCCTATCTCGCCAGTTTCGCCACCCAGCACAAAGATGAAAAGTTCATGCAGGAACTGGCCGGCCGTTTCGAGCGCACGCACAACATGGTGATGCGATCCGAGCGCGTCGCGTGGATCACCGACGCTTTCACTACTTCCGGGGGCGCCGACGGCTCGGCGATGGGCCGGCGAATCGAACGCGCCCTCCAGCACACCGTGGCTTCCAGTTCCGGGGGCGGGCAGCGCCTTACACTTGTCACATGCGGTGAGGCCAGTCCGGTCACGGACGTGGATACGATGAACTTTCAGCCCGTCGGTCGATTCACCCTGCAAAGCAATCAGCCGCCCTTGGCGTTCCCGCCGTTCCTGGAAATCATCGCCTACCTCGAACATCAGCGTTTCGGCGAACTGGTCATCGCCACGCCCGGCCCGATGGGGCTGACCGCCATGGCCGCCGCGTCTTTGCTGGGCATGCGCAGCACACTGCTCTACCACGAAAAACTCGCCGACGACATCGGCCACGCCACCGAAGACCCCAACATGCAAACCCTCGCCCAGCGCTACCTCGCCTGGCTGTGCGATCGCGTCGATCGCATCCTCGTCACCAGCGCCGAACAACGCACCAAACTCATCGACGCCGGCCAGTCGCCGGACAAGGTCACGTTGCAGGTGACGATGATGGAACAACCCGAACATGCCGGTGCGCGAACGAAATGACGAATGACGAAACTCGAATGATGATTCAGCCAACAGCCACAAGCCAACAGCCAACAGGTGTGGGGATGTTCCGCCGCCTGTTGGCTCGTGGCTGTTGGCTCTGATCCGATTCGTCATTCGAGTTTCGTCATTCTCAGGACTCCTCATGCTCATCGCCCTCATCACCGACGCCTGGTATCCGCAAATCAACGGCGTCGTCACCACCTGGAATCAGGTCCGCGAAGAACTCATCGCCCGCGATCACACCGTCGATGTCATCCATCCCGGCCTGTTCAGAACCATCGCCGCGCCCAAATACCCCGAAATCCGCCTCGCCATCTACCCCCGCCGGGGAATGAGGCGAATGCTCGATCGTCTCCGCCCCGACGCCGTTCACATCGCCACCGAAGGTTCCCTGGGCCTGGCCGCGCGCGGCTGGTGCCGCTCCCGCCGCGTCCGCTTCACCACCAGCTACCACACCCGATTCCCCCAGTATTTGCAGACCTATTTTGAAATCCCCCCCGCCATGACCTATCGCTTCCTCCGATGGTTCCACGGCCCGGCGACACGCACCCTCGTCACCACCCCCTCCATGCGCGACGACCTGTCCGCCCACGGCTTCGACCCCGACAAACTCATCGTCTGGACCCGAGGCGTCTGCCTCGACCGCTTCACCGTCCGCCAAGCCGGGGCAGAGCGAAGCGCCGCCCCGGGTTCTTCCGCCTTGAACGATCTCCCCCATCCCCGCTTCCTCTTCGTCGGCCGCGTCGCGCCGGAAAAAAATATCGAAGCATTTTTGAAACTCGACCTGCCCGGCTCCAAAGTCGTCGTCGGCGACGGCCCGCTGTTGCCGAAACTCCGCGAGAAGTTTCCGCAGGTCATCTTCACGGGTTTCAAAACCGGCGACGACCTGGCCTCGCATGTCAGCGCGTGTGATGTGTTCGTCTTCCCCTCACTGACCGACACCTTCGGCGTGGTCATGCTCGAAGCGATGGCGTGCGGCCTGCCCGTCGCCGCGTTCCCCGTCATCGGCCCCATCGACGTGGTAGGCCCCCAACAAGGCGTCGCCGGGTTCCTCGACAACGACCTGCGGGCCGCGTGTCTCAAATGCCTCGATCTGGATCGCGCCAAAGTGCGAACCTACGCCGAGCAATTCACCTGGGACCGCTGCGCCGACATGGTATTGGCGAACCTGGCGATCAACCCCGCCCCAGGAACCCAACCCGGCGTGCCGGCTTCAGCCGGCATGGTGTGAGCAACGCCCCCCGCTTAGCGGGTGACGCGCAGCGTCCCCCTCCGCCCCCGGTTTGAGTGCTGCAACCGTTACCCCGGATTATTCACCGGTGCGTGTGGGTCGGCGTGGGAGGTGAAGCCGGAGGTTTGCGGGCCACGGCGGGGACGATGGGCGCGAACCGCCCCCTTACCCCAATGCGGTTCAGTTAGCACACATAAATACCGCCTCCGATGGCCGATAACCTGAGTTTTGTTTAAGAGGCGAGGCAATGGGGGAAGTCCACGTCGGGATCGAGCCGCAGCGAGGGTTTCCTGGGTTGCTTGGCATATGCGATCAGTCCGGCCAGCAGATGCACGAAAAA
>JBAYVY010000161.1:0-8121 GCA_041674345.1 Phycisphaeraceae bacterium
ATTGAGCGAGCTTCCGGGGGCGAGCAGTTCGAGGTATTGGTTGCGATTGGAATAGGAGGCGATTTGGTCGGTGGTATCGGTGGCACCGACGGAGATGATGTTGTCCATGATGGCGGGGAGGGACATGCTGGTGGATGAGCCGCTGTTGCCGGAGGCGACGGCGACGACGATGTTCATGTTTTTGAGGGTGTTGAACGCGGCGGCGATGCGGTTGTAGGTGGAGTAGGTGGGCACACCGGCCGGGGAAGTGTAGAGCGTGCTGGACCCCATCGAAAGATTGACGGCGGTGATGTTGAGGGAAGTGGCGTTGGTGACGACCCATTCGAGGGACTTGGCGATGTCGGAGAAAGCGCCGGTACCGTCGGACGCCAGGGCGCGGACGGAGACGAATTCGACGCCCGGCGCGACGCCGAGGCGGGACGGATCGCGTGAGCCGATGACGCCGGCGACGAAGGTGGCGTGGCCGTTTTGATCGGCGTATTGGCTGGGGGTGGTGGAGCCGTAGGTTGCGCCGGCGGCGTAGTTGATGCCTGCGACGACGGTGCTTGAGCCGAGCGCGGGATGGTTGAGTTGGATGCCGGTGTCGATCACGGCGACGCGCTGGGATTGGCCGGTGATGTCATCGCGTCCGTCGAGATTGGGGAAGAGGGACTGGACCTGCGACAGGCCGATCGCATCGACCGGAAGCAATGAGCCGTTGGCGGCGGCGGCGGTGAGGGAAAAGAACAACGCTGCGGCCAAGGCCCACAGGCCTCGCCCGATGATTCGGCTGGTCATGGCAACTACCTCTTTGAATCAGCGGAAGAAAATACGAGTGTCCGCTGGATTCATCGGGCAGTTACCGGAGCGGGTTAAGCGCGGGGATGAAAATGTGTCAAGGGGAAATATGAAAAAAGCAGCGATGAGCGATGCACGGGCCGGTGCAATCGGCACAGATGGCGCGGGGTGATTTTACCGCACCCCGCACAGCCGCACTCCGCACATCGCATTTACAGGGCGTCGTTATCGGTTTCGCCGGTGCGGACGCGGATGGCTTTCTGGATGGGATAGACGAAGATTTTGCCGTCGCCGATTTCGCCGGTGCGTGCGCTGGAGATGATGGCATCGAGGGCCTTGTCGAGGTCTTCGCTGCGCACGCAGATTTTCATCATCACCTTGGGGACGAAGCCGACGTCCATGCGGGCGCCGCGGTAGCGTTCGGTGTGGCCTTTTTGGCGACCGAATCCTTTGACCTCGAACGCGGTGACGCCGAGGATGCCCAGCCGGCTGAGCGCGGACTTGACGGCATCGACCTTGGCGGGTTTGACAACGGCTTCAATCATCTGCATGGCGGTATCTCCAAAAATGCAAGGACGTGGATATCACCCGCCGACCATCCGCTGGCCGACGGACATATCTTCGCAGATACCCCCTCTTTATGCAGCAGAACTGGCACCACTGCATGAGGAATCAGCGCGATACGATGAGGCATTGAACAAACAACATGCCATTACAATAAAACAGGCAATCATGCGTAAAATTTAATCATTCGGTCCCGCCGAGGCCGATCCCCGACCAAGAATCATGCAAAAACCGCCCTGAAAAGCCGGTTTACAGCAGCGACAGGGCCTGCGAAAGCCA
The DNA here is from genome assembly GCA_041674345.1 of Phycisphaeraceae bacterium. Classification (GTDB taxonomy): domain Bacteria; phylum Planctomycetota; class Phycisphaerae; order Phycisphaerales; family Zrk34; genus JBAYVY01. The sequence goes on from JBAYVY010000161.1 coordinate 1,621, forward strand.
GCCCGCCTGCCAGTGGTGCGCCATCCTGGGGCGGGGCAGAAACGTGTGATCGGCGTGCAGTTCAGTCAGCCGATGGGAAAACGTCGCCATTTCATCATGGAAATTGGCCCCGGAAATCAGGATCAGCCGGTGCGTCGGACCGAGCGTGGGGGCGAGCGCCGCGGCATGAGTCAGGGGCAGATCGTCGCGCCAGGTCCGGTCATCGGCATAAAAATCGGCGGCATCACCGGGATACGTGATCGACCGAGCCACCGGGGCGTCGAACACGATGGTCGCGGCAACGCTATCGCCCAACTCACGCATCAGGTTGATCGCGCCGAGACCCGATTTACTGAAACCCACCAGCACGAACGATCGCAATCGCATGGCGCGAATCTGATCGGCGGCCTGCCGGCGAATCGCTGCGTTGTACCACACCTGTCGCGGAAAACGCACCTGATGCACGCGCCAATCGGGGTGATCGGCGACGTGATCTGGCGTCGAACCGTAAGTCGCATCCCCCGGCACGGTCGCGGGCAAAATGACAAGGTCACGCGTCATGGATCAGGTGGCACCGGCGGATAAGCGGGGTTCAGCGGCCTTCGAGCAGGCGTTGGCCGAAGAAGTCGTTGAGGTCGGGGATGGACTCGATTTTTTTAATCACGGCATGAATGTCGTAGTCCAATCGCACGAACTGAAGATGATCTTCGTACAAGATCGTGTAACCGGCTTTGGGGTTGCGGTCGCGGGGCTGGCCGACGGAGCCGACGTTGATGACCACCTTTTCCCAGGAGTTGAACGTGTAGGCGTAGTTCAATTCATCGGGCGGATAGAAGTCGGGTTCATCGGTGAACAGGCCCTGGACGTGGGTGTGGCCGACGAGGCAGGAGCGTTCAACGCGGTCGAAGATTTGCTGCATTTTCGTCGGCGCGGTGGCGACGTCGTCGGCGAAGATGTATTCGTTGATGGGCCGGCGGGGGGAGCCGTGAACGCAGAGTGTGCCGTTGAAAGTTTGACGGATGGCGAGCGAGCCGAGAAAGTCCCATCGTTTGGCGCGGCGTGCGGGGTCGGATTCGGTTTCAAGTTGGCGACGTGTCCAGAACGCGGCGGACTCGGCCCCGGCGTTGAAGTTGGTCGGTTCGTACAGCACGGCGAAGTCGTGATTGCCCATGAGGGACCATTCGCAGCGCTGGGCGACCAGATCGAGGACTTCGCGGGGGTTGGGGCCATAACCGATGATGTCGCCGAGGCAGATGATGCGATGGATGTCGCGCGCGTCGATATCGGCAAGCACGGCTTGAAGTGCTTCGAGGTTGCCGTGAATGTCGGAGATGACAGCGAGCGGGTAGGTAATGGCTGACCTCCTTGGGCGAAAGGTTATTGTAGGGTGGGGGGGGCAAGCGTCAAGGTGGACAAGTGGGAAGTGGGAAGGCGGAAGTGGGAAGTTCGGAATGCGTGTGTGCCTCAAACTTCCGACTTCCGACTTCCCACTTCCGACTTATTTTTCGACGAAGATGGTTTGACCGGGCGTGAAGTCGCGTTGGCCGGTGATGCAGTCGGTGATGACCTGTGCGACCTGATCGGGGTGGATCGCGGCATCGGGAGGGACCATTTTGGAATCGAACAACGAACGGAGCATCGGCGTTTCAACGGCACCGGGGGCGATGCACACGGCCCGCACGCCGATGGACTCGCCTTCGCGCGCGGTGGTGAGGGTCAGCATGTTGACGGCGGCTTTGGCGGCGGCGTAGGCGAAGAAGCCGGGGAACGGATCGCGGCTGGCCATCGACGAGACGTTGACGACGAAGCCGGACCGCTGGCGCTGGAAGATCGGCCAGCAGGCGCGGGTCGCGGCATAGATGCTGGTGACGTTGATGTCGAAGGTGGTTCGCCAGTCTTCGAGGGTGGTGTCGGGAATGGATTTGACGGCGGCGTAACCGGCGACGTTGGCGAGAATGTCGATGCGACCGAACTGTCGATCCACGTCGGCGATGAGTTGTCCAACGGCGAGCGGATCGGCGACATCGCAGAGGAACCAGTGGGCGTTATCGGGGAACTCGCTGGCGGCGCATTGGAGACGTTCGGGGGATCGTGCGGCGAGAGCGAGGGTGTAGCCGAGTTGGGCGAGTTGGCGGGCGAGAGCGAGACCGATGCCGCTGGAGCCGCCGGTGATGAGGGCGATTTTTTCGTTCATGGGATTAAACGGTAAGCGGGGGATCGCGAAGCCGCAAGCGGCGAGGAAGAGGAAGAGGAAGGCGTTGAGGCAAGCGGAATCGGCGGCGCGGCGAAAGTTTGCGTCGGGTGAGTATGGGATAAAAAAGCGTCCATAAAAAAACAGCACCGTGCCGTGAAGCAGCGGTGCTGGTGGGAAGAGAGAGAGAGCTAATCGTTGTCGGTCGCGGCTTCCCAGTTTCTCTCTCTCTCAAACGCGACCGGCTGATTTTTCGTTGACTGGAGTAATATACACCGAGATTTCAGGGATGCAAGGGTTTTTTTCTTAAGTTTCCGATAAGAATTTCGCAATTCACGCCAGATTGCCCATTATTACGAAGATTTACATGGGTTTTTGGGCGATGGTCTGGTCGTAAACGCCGAGCAGCTTGGTTTTGTCGAAGATCATTTCGGCGCGGCTCATGCCAACGATGTCGTATTCGGGGGTCAATTCGATGGCATCGACGGGGCAGGCCTCTTCGCACATGCCGCAGTAGATGCAGCGCAGTTCGTCGATATCGAACTTGGCGGGATACTTTTCGCGGTCGTCCCACGGGGCCTGTTCGCCTTCGATGTGGATGCAGTGGGCGGGGCAGGCGGTGGCGCACATGAAACAGGCGACGCACTTGACGCGGCCCTGTTCATCGCGGTTGAGGCGGTGGACGCCGCGGTAGTTCGGCTTGTGCATGCCGCCTTCGCTGTCGGGCATGAGTTCGCGGCGTTGTTCGGGGTATTCCATCGTTTTGAGATAGCCCGCCCGTTTGCCGGCCAGGGTGCCGAGCATATGGCGCATGGTCGTGCCCATGCCCTTGAAAACCTCCGGCAGGAACGCGGCCTGCATCGGCGTCATCTTCGGCGGATCAATGATGTAGGTATCTTCATTACGCATGATTCATTTCCAATTTCAGCCGCGTCTTCCCAGACGCGGTTCCGCCGGGAGAACGAGACACAGGTGACGTATTGTTTGTGATCGCTGGGTTTGGGTCAAGTACCCGGCGAAACGAAATCAATCTCCCCCACCGCCGGCGTGATGCCCGCCGCCGCCGCTTCGGTCAGCAATCGTTGCACCGCGGCCCGCCCCTTCGCCCCGTAGTCCAGCGTCCAATCATTCACATACATGCCCACGAACCGATCCGCCAGATCACGCCCCATGTCACGCGCATAATTCAACGCATAACCCACCGCCTGGTCACGATGCTTCAACGCATATTCAATCGAGCTTTGAAGGATGCGGCAGATATGCCCGAAATCGCCCGCCAGATCGCGGCGAATCGCATTGCCCCCCAGCGGCAACGGTAACTTGCGACTGTCCGTCCACCACTTGCCCAGGTCGATCACGCAATGCAACCCCGCCTCGCCGTAGGTGAGCTGGCCTTCGTGAATGATGAGGCCCGCGTCGAACTCGCCGCTGCGGGTGCGTTCAATGATTTGATCGAACGGCACGACGGTGTAATGCTTCGGCTTGTGTCCCAGCAACAGCGACAACGCCAGAAACGCCGTGGTGCGCTCGCCCGGCACGGCGATGTGCAGTTGCTCGATGTCGGCGGGGCCAATTAATTGGCCCCGCCGCGGTGAAACCACCATCGGCCCGTATCCGTCGCCCATCGACGAGCCGCAACTGGTCAGCGCGTAATTCTTCGCCACGTACGCATACTGATGAATCGAAATCGCGGTGATTTCCAACTCCGCCTTTTCGGCTCGCCGGTTCAGCGATTCGATGTCTTCGAGAATGTGCTGAAAACGGTACGGCGAGGTATCGACCTTCGGACCTTTGCCGTCCAGGTCGGCCAGCGGATACCACATGAAAGCGTCGTCCGGGTCGGGGGAATGTCCGATGCGTAGAGTTGTCGGAAGGGACGAAGGGGAAAACGACGATTCAGTGGGTTTCTTTTTCATCATGGTGCTGTACGCTTCGCGGCCGTCAAATCACGTCCGACTCTTTTCCTTCACTTCGTCCCTTCGTCCCTTTGTCCCTCCGTCCCTGCCTTTCCTTCGTCCCTTTGTCCCTCCGTCCCTGCCTTTCCTTCGTCCCTTTGTCCCTCCGTCCCTTTCTCCACCGGCGGCGCGGGCACTTCCCCGGGTTCGATCCGTTCAATAGGCGACGCACCGGCCGGCGGCTCACCCTTTTCCCCCGTCACCGTGTTGTGCAGCGGTTGAATCCGACCGGCCACCGCCAGAATCTGCGCCACCAGTCGCTTCTCGAAAAGTTCATCGTGGCCCATCGGTCGCCAGTAGCTGGTTTCGTAACCGGCTTCCGTGCGAACCGGGCGAATGTTGCCCTGGTAGCCGTAGTTGGTCACGCTGGTCATCGCGGCGGTGTGCAAAAGAGTCGGCGGAATCTGCCGCCGTTCCACCTGCACATCCACACGCAACTGGTAATCGGTCTGCACCCCGCCGACCTCCGCCAGTTGCTTCGCCGTCGATCCTTCCGCGTCGGCGGTCGCCTCGTCGGGCGTTTTTTCAAGATACACCTGCACGATCCGCCGGTCGTAATTCAGCGTGTTGTCCAGCGTCTGATATGCGGTGCTGTTGTCGATGAACCACGGCTCCAAAGCGCTGGCCGCGGCGCGGGGACGGGCCGTTATCACCCCGTAACGCCGATCCTGCCGCTCGACCACAAACTGATAATCGCGCAACACGCGGATCGACGCCTCGAACACCCGGTCGTATTCCGTTCGGGCGATCGGTATCGGATTGTCGATGCTGACCGCGCGCGACGCGCAACCGCCTGATAACAACAATCCCAAGCCGACAATGAGGCATTTGATTGGCTTCATGGTCGTGCAGTGTAATGCCCCACGCGATGCGGCGAAAGTGGCCGAAAAAATCACCCCCGCCGCCCAAGTGCCCCCCTCCAATCGCCGATGCTTTCAGGGAACGGACCTTCCCAACGGACGGCGCGATATCCATGCCACGCTCGCTTCATAACCTGTTCCGCAAACCACCGAAGGCGGATCATCCCTCCGGGGACGCGCCTCTTACTTCCGGGGGCGGGGGGTTGTCCATGCGAACCACGGCAATCGTCGCGGTTGTTTGCCTCGTCGCGCTTTCCACCGCCGTCTGTGGCTACCTTACCAGCCATCTCTCACAACGCGCCCTGGAGCAAACCCTCCGCCGCGACGCACGCATGCTCACCGAAACCGCCTCGCGGGGCATGGCCGATCACCTGGAACACCGCGAACTGTCCCATCTCCGTGAACTCATCGACAACATGGCTCTGGATCAGCGCGTCACCTTCATCGCCGTCACCGACGACGCCGGCAAAACACTCGTCCGACGCATCGGCGACCCCGACGGCTGGTGGCGATACATCCAACGCTTCAGCGCCGAACAACTGCCCACGCTCCACATCAACCACGCGATCGTCCTCCGCGATCCCGGACGCTCCCCCCTCATCGTCCACATCCAGCCCATCTGGGAAACCACCGGCGATCCCCAACACGCCCTCCTCCGCGGCTACCTCGTCACCGCCATGGAAGACCCCGTCATCACACAAATGGCCGCCAACCTCCGCTCCGCCGCCGCCGCCATCGTCTGCATCATCGCCCTGCTTATTCTGCTCCCCGTCATCGCCGTCGTCCGGCTCTGGACCGGCCCCATCACCGAAATGACCGAACAAGCCATCCGCCTGGCCGACGGACAATCCACCCAACCCGTCCGCACCGGTCGCCGCGATGAAATCGGCCTGCTCGCCGCCGCCTTCAACCTCATGACCGATCGTCTGGGCCACGCGCATCACGCCCTCCGCCGCGCCAATGCCGATCTCGAACTCCAGGTCGAAGAACGCACCGGCCAACTCCAGCAAGCCATCCGGCAACTCCAGGCGCAGGTGCTCACCGATCCGCTGACCCAACTGGCCAATCGCCGCTGCATCGAACAATCCCTCGAACGCGCCTTCGCCGAGGCCCAACGCTACGACAGCGACCTGGCGTGCATCATGATCGACCTGGACAACTTCAAACAAATGAACGACTCCCTCGGACACCAGGCCGGCGACAAACTCCTCCAACTCGCCGGCAAAGTCCTTCAGGCCAACTGCCGCCGCAGTGATGTCGCCGGACGCTACGGCGGCGATGAGTTCGTCCTCCTCCTGCCTCGCACCGATCCCGACACCGCGTTCGCCGTCGCCCAACGTGTGCAGGAACAATTCCGTTCCGACGTGCAAGCAATGCTGCATTACCAGTTGCATTCAACTTCCGGGGACCGCTGCGGCATGTCCATCGGCATCGCCTGCGTCTTCCGCCATCGACCGGCAGGCGCCGACCAACTGGTCGCCCTCGCCGACGCCGCCCTCTACCTCGCCAAGGCCGC
>JBAYVY010000162.1:0-8088 GCA_041674345.1 Phycisphaeraceae bacterium
GGGTTTGTTGCTGATGCGATCGACGCCTTTGTTGAGGACGCGGTCGAGTTGTCGGAAGGCCTGTCGGATGCGTTGTTCGTTTTCGACCAGGGCGATGCGGATGTAGGATTCGCCGAGTTCGCCGAACGCTCCGCCGGGGGTGGTGGCGACTTCGGCGCGATCGACCATATCGAGGCAGAAATCGACGGTGCTGCCCTTGTAGGGTTCGAGGTGCTTGTCGGACACTTTGGCCCAGACGAACATGGAGGCCTTGGGGGATTCGACGGACCAGCCGAGTTTGCGGATGGCATCGACCATGCAATCGCGGCGTTTTTCGTAGATGAGGGCTTGTTTGACGACATCGGCGTCATGTTCGCGCATGGCGATGATGGCGGCGATCTGGATGGCCTGGAACATGCCGTAGTCGTAGTAGCCCTTGATGGTGGCCAGCGCCTTGATCATTTCGCTGTTGCCGACGCAGAAGCCGATGCGCCAACCGGCCATGTTGTAGGCCTTGCTCATGGTGGTGAATTCGACGCCGACTTCTTTGGCGCCGGCGGCCTGCATGAAGGAGGGGGCTTTGTAGTCATCGAAGCAGGTTTGGCCGTAGGCGAAATCGCTGATGACCATGACGTTGTGCTTGCGGGCAAGCTGCACGACCTTTTCCCAGAAGGGCAGATCGACGCACATGGTGGTCGGGTTGTGCGGGTAGTTGAGGATCATCACCTTGGGCTTGGGGAACAGGTGTTCGAGGACGTTTTCGATGCGGTTGAGGAACGCCTCGTCATTGCCGAGCGGGACTTTGATGACGTTTCCGCCGGCCAGCGCGACGGCGTAGGTGTGAATCTGGAACGCGGGATCGGCGACGACGGCGGTGTCGCCCGGGCCGAGAATGGCGAGCATCAGGTGCGAGAAGCCCTCTTTGGAGCCGATGGTGGCGATGACCTCGGCGTTGGGGTCGAGATCGACGTCCCAGATGCGTTTGTATTTGCGGGCGAGTTCGCGGCGGAGGTTGTAGATGCCGGCACTGGCGCTGTAGCGCTGATTGCGCAGATCGGCGGAGGCCTCCTGCAATTTTTTGACGATCGGTTCGGGCGTCGGGTCGTTGGGGTTGCCCATGTTCAGGTCGATGATGTCGTAACCCAGCTTGCGTTTTTCGTAGGTGAGCTGCTTGAGCCGGCCAAGCATGTAGGGCGGCAAACGTTCGATGCGATTGGAAACGTTGATTTTCATAGGGGCACGGGCTTTCTGATAAAACGGGAACCGGATATTCTACATGGGTTAAACAGCCCGGCAAAACGGAGTGGTAAGTAGCGAGTAGAAGAAAGCGCATTCAACGTATTTCGCGGCGATCACCACGAATTTCAATGACGCATCGTTGTTTTACTCGCTATCCGCTACTCGCTACTCGCTATCCGCTACTCGCTACTCAATTGACCTAATCCCCCTTCCGGCGGCGTCGGATGCTATGGTGAAGCATGTCTGAAAAAAAACTGATCTTGTGTCCTTACTGCGGCAACACGCAAACCGAGCCGGAGGATCGCTGCGCGGCGTGCGGCGGTTTTTTCGATCCCCTGTCGCTGAAGGTGACGCAGCAACATATGGGTCCCTGGTTCGTGCGCGACCGCAACAACCCCTTCCGTCCGGGCTGCTCATTTGAGGTGCTGGTCAGGCAGATTGAAAAGGGCAAGCTGAAGCCGACGACGATCATTCGCGGGCCAACCACCAAACAGTATTGGTCCGTCGCCCGTCACGTTCCGGGCGTGTCGCATCTGCTGGGGTATTGCCACAACTGCGGGGCGCACGTCGATGCGAATGCCGAGTCATGCGGCAAGTGCGGGGAAGTATTCTTCGCGCCGCGATTGCGTGACAATCTGGGACTGGCCCCGGCGGGCGCGGACGTACACATTCAGCCCCGGCTCAGCGACACCGGCGCGTTCGAGGCGATGGATGAACGATCTCATCCGTTCGATCAACCGATCAAACTGACCGCCCCCGGAAGCGGACCCAAGCCGGGGCAGAGCGGGTCTTCGAGCGCCGCACCGGGTTCCGCCGCCACGAACAGCATTGCCGCGACCATCGCATCGTTCAGCGCCGCCCGGGCGCGGCAGATGACCGATCAGCCGATGGGTTCGTCCATTCTCGCCGGTCTTCGCGCCCCGCCCCCCCCGGAAGCCCCGGAAGTGGCCGCCCCCGTCCCCGGAAGTTTCGCAGGTTCATCCGCGTCGCCGACCGACACCGCCGCCGTTCATGCCGCCACGGCGCAAGCCGCGGCCAGCCGCGATGCGATGGCGTGGATGACCGGCCCGGATCAATCGGAACTCGACTCGCTGGCGTCCGCCGTGGCCGGTTACGATTCACCTCGCCGCCCCGGCATCAATCTCACCACTTGGGTGCTCATGGCCGTTAACTTCGCGCTGCTGGTCGCCGGGGTGATCGTCGTCATCATCGCCATCGACCGCAATCAACCGGCGACGCCGACGACGGGCAACGACGGCAACGGGGGAACCGGGGGCACGCCCGCACAGACCGGCGAAACCAACGACATGCCCCCCAACATCGCCCCTCGACGCGAACGTCCCGTCGATGCACCCGATCAACTCCAACCCACGCCCCCGACACCCCCGACCGCCAAGCTCCCCGATGCGCCAGCGCCCCCGGCCCCCGAATCACCCGCCGATACCAGGCCCGCCGTCCCCCTGCCGACGCAGCGAGCGCCCGGTATCGAACATGATCCGCGCGCGGGCAACATTTTCTCCGATGAGGAGCCGAAAAAACTCACCCCCGCCGAGCAGCAGCGACTGAACTGGAAGGCGCGGTTCGCCGAGGCGCAGGAAGCCGAGAAGCAAGGCAAGCCGGACCTGGCGCTGAAGATTTATCAGGAGATCAAGACCAAGGCCCCGGCGGACATGCAGCCGGTCGGCCTGGATCAGGCCATCGCCCGTGTGCAAACCGCCATCAAACGCAAACCCCTGGAAAAGTTCATCGGGAAGTAGCGGGGGAATGACGAATGACGAAATCCGAATGACGAAAGAAGTTCCAAATTCCAATGTTCAAATGATGCGGCCATGCGGTTTGGAAATTGGAAATTGAGATTTCATTCGTCATTCGAGTTTCGTCATTTTACTTCCCCCAATGCGGGTGACAGGACTCGAACCTGCACGCCCTTGCGGGCAATGGAACCTAAATCCATCGCGTCTTCCAGTTCCGCCACACCCGCGGGGGAATGGATTTCTGATGGAAGGATAGCGGGCCACGTCAGGTTCACGCCATCTCCGCCAAATCAGAAATCAGAAATTCCTCAAAACGGAGCGGGTGAGATTCGAACTCACGGTACAGTTACCCGTACACACGATTTCCAGTCGTGTTCCTTCAGCCGCTCGGACACCGCTCCAGAGCTTGAACCTGTTATCTTAGGGACATTCGATACGGTTGCCAAGAAGCCACGCCCGGAGAAGGGCATCAAACCATGGTCCGTTACGCCCGCCACGATCTGCACGGCCTGCTGGTCATCGACAAGCCCCTCGGCCCGTCGAGCACCGATGTCGTGCGCAAAGTCCGCTGGCTGGGCGGCAATTGCAAGGTCGGTCATGCCGGCACGCTCGATCCGATGGCCACCGGCGTGCTCATCTGCTGCATCGGCTCCGCCACCAAAGCCGTCCCCTCCCTCATGGGCATGACCAAACAATACCTCGCCACACTCGACCTTTCCCACTTCTCCACCACCGACGACTCCGAAGGCGCACTCCAACCCGTCCTCATCTCCACCCCCCCCACCGCCGATCAACTTCGCATCGCCCTCGACACCCTCACCGGCCTCATTCAGCAAACGCCTCCCATTCACTCCGCCGTCTTAGTCCACGGTCAACGCGCCTACAAACTCGCCCGACAAGGCCTCGATGTCGTCATCGAACCCCGCATCGTCCGCATCGACCGCATCGACATCCTGCGGTACGATTGCCCCATCCTCCAAATCGCCGTCACCTGCGGCAAAGGAACCTACATCCGCTCCCTCGCACGACAGATCGGCCAAGCACTCGGCACCGGCGGATACCTCACCGCCCTTTGCCGCTCCGCCATCGGACCCTACCGCGTCGAACAAGCCGCCCAACTCGACCGCCTCCCAAAACCCCTGCTATCCGAACACCTCATCCCCTGGACCAAGCCGGGGCAGAGTGAGTCTTTCCCGGGGGCGAGCGCCGCCTTGGGTATCCGGAAATCGTCCGATGATCCATCTCAATGATCCACAACTCGCCCGCGTCGCCTCCCTCTTGCGTGACGCCCAGCACGTCATGGTCCTCACCGGCGCCGGCATCAGCGCCGAGTCCGGCATCCCCACCTTCCGCGATCCACTCACCGGCCTGTGGTTCAACTATCGCCCCGAAGACCTCGCCACTCCCGACGCCTTCGACCGCGACCCCCGAAGCGTGACGCAATGGTACGACGAACGCCGCGTCAAAGTCCTCCAATGCCAGCCCAACCCCGGACACCTCGCGCTCGTCCAACTCGAACAACGCCTCACCATGCCAAGGCAGAGCGCCCCCGGAAACAATGCCCCTTCTTCCAAGCCAAGACAGAGCGAGTCTTCGAGCGCCGCCTTGGGTTCTTCCCGCTCATTTGAGTTATTCACCCAAAACGTCGATCGCCTCCACCAACGCGCCGGCTCACGCAACGTCCACGAACTCCACGGCGCTCTCGAATCCTGGCGATGCACCCGATGCGGCCTGGTCCAGGAAGAATGGGGCGACCTCATGCCCCAATACCCCCCCCGCTGCCACTGCGGCGGCATCCGTCGCCCCGACATCGTTTGGTTCGGCGAACCCCTCCCCACCCGCATCCTCGATGCCGCCCAACAAGCCCTGATGTGCTGCGACCTCTTCCTCGCCATCGGAACCAGCGGCCAGGTCTATCCCGCCGCCGGTCTCATCGACCACGCCCTCCTCTCCAACACCACCGTCATCGAAATTAACGCCGAACCCACCCCCTTCACCCCACACGTCACCCACCACTTCCGCGGAAAAGCCGGCGAAATCCTCCCGCGACTCATTCAATGACGAATTGGGGCCTCTAAAAACCTGCCAATAAGCCCCGGCATGGCCCTTCTTAGTGCCTCGCCGGGGATCAACGCCCGGTTTTTCAGAGGCCCCGAATGACGAAATCCGAATGACGAATGAAGTTCCAAACTCCAATGTTCAAATCAAGCACGGGATGACGCCGTCTTACTTCCGGGGGCGGCGGCAGACCGTGGTGGATTGCGTTTGGAATTTGAAATTTGAGATTTCATTCGTCATTCGAGTTTCGTCATTCGTCATTTTCACACCCTCTCCGCTCTCGCATCGTGTAAAATAAGTCTTCTTCGACGGAGCTGCCCCGTGCATATCCCCGACAACTTCCTCGATCCCAAAACCGCCCTCATCACCGCCTCACTCGCCGCGACAGGTCTCGGCGTCGCCCTCCGTCACGCACGCAAACATCTCCCCCCCCGCAAAGTCCCCCTGCTCGGCCTCTCCGCCGCGTTCGTCTTCGCCGCTCAAATGCTCAACTTCCCCGTGCTCGGCGGAACCAGCGGACACCTCATCGGAGCCGTCCTCGTCGCCGTCCTCCTCGGACCCTCCGCCGCCGTCATCGTCCTCTCCGCCGTCCTCATTGTCCAATGCCTCCTCTTCGCAGACGGCGGAATCACCGCCCTCGGCGCCAATATCTTCAACATGGCCCTCATCGGCGGCGCGGGCGGGTGGGCCGTGTACGCCCTCCTCCTCCGCATCATTCCAGGCCGCATGAATCGCACCCTCGCCATCACCATCGCCGCGTGGTCCAGCACCGTCCTGGCCTCCATCGCTTGCGCCGGCGAACTCGCCTCGTCCGGCCTCCTCGACTGGTCCGTCGCCTTCCCCGCCATGACCTCCATCCACGCACTCATCGGCGTCGGCGAAGCCCTCATCACCACCCTCGTCATCAACGCCATCGCCCAAACACGCCCCGACCTGACTACTTCCAAGCACGGGATGGCCTTCTTAGGCCAGACCGTGGTTCCCCGCGAAAACCTCCTCCCCCTCCTCGTCTTCGGCCTGCTCATCTCCCTCGGTCTCGCCCTCTTCGTCGCGCCCTTCGCCTGTCCCTGGCCCGATGGTCTGGACAAAACCGCCCAGACGCTCGGCTTCGCCCATCGCGCTTCGCAATTCCCCCACGCCCCCTTCGCCGATTACCAAGTTCCGGGGGTCACGTCCGGGGGCGGGGGCATCGCCACCGCGATCGCCGGTGCCGCCGGCACCCTCATCCTCTTCGGCCTGCTCCACCTCGCCGCCCGCGCCCTGTTCGCCCGTCGCCCCCCAACCCGCACCGATTCCCCCGCCGACGCCGCGTGAACACGATCACCCCATACCCCGAATCATGCCGTTCAGGCCGCGAACGGATTCAACACCCGCACCCCCGCGTGGGCGAAATCGTGCGTGTTGCGTGTCACAACGGTCAACCCGTGAACCAGCGCCGTCGCGGCGATCAGACTGTCTTTGACCGGCATCGCCTTGCCGCCGCGCCGAAGATCAGCCAGTAACCCCGCCCATCGAAGACCCGTGGCCGCGTCCCACGGAACACAATGAATCATCTGAACCCCCCGCGAAAACCATTTCTCCAATCCCCGCCGGCGAACCCCGACCGGCAACAGATGAATCCCGAACCGGATTTCACCCAGAATGATCGGATCCACCGCGATCTCCCGCTCATACCGGCGAAGCCACGCGATCACCCGCGCGTCCGGCCTCGCCCGCGTCGCTTCACTCAACACATTCGCGTCCACCAGATATTTCACAGCGTGTCCGTCGATTCGGATTCAATGGGGACGAAAAAATCCTTCACCGGACAGGCCAGCAGCCAGTCGGTCAGCCCGTCATTGACCGGCGGCTCCTTGCGGGACAAACGATATTCCCCCCGGTCGATCCGTTTGACCTCGAACTGCTGACCCGGTTCGATGTGATCGCGACGCCGGATGCCGGCCGGCAAAACAATCTGCCCTTTGCTGGAAACGGTCGTTTTCATCAATGGTAAGATAGCGTCTTACTTTCGCCATGTCAAACCTCTTCGATGAATTACAGCACGAAAACATCAATGCGGTTTCCATTCCGCCAATATCGGCTTCAACGCCTCCGGGATTCCTTGTAATTGCTCCAGCCGTTTGTGCAGATGCTTGTTCACCGCTTCGGCGATTTGTTCCTCATCGGGTTCATCATCTTCCTTCCAAGTGGCAATTTGTATGCGCCCCAGTGCAGCCCAATTGCCGATTTTGTCTGAACTCTTGAAAAATGTGTTCAATCCGAATTCCTGAGGATCGGCAATCAGGCGAACAATCACGCGCTTTCGTAATTCTGCGTCAGTTGTGGGACAAACACGCATGAGGGAATGACAGCCCTTGCGGTTAATCCCTACTTGCAGAAATATCCACTGACGAGGATCGAATGTTGCTCGTTGATTGATTGGCGGAAGGAAATCCTTCCACGACGATGGAATACATTCGACACGTTGATTGGTCCGGTTGATTACTGACCAGTGGCCATCATTTTTGATGGCGTCTTCGATGGCTATCACCAACCCCGCCGTAGGCGATCCCACATGTTCATAGATCAGTTCCAGTGCCTGACGATGATTCTTATAGATTTTTCTGCACAACTCCGCGATATCGGGCGCATTCATGAATCGTCTTTCTATCAAATTTAGATAATGGTCGAGGAAGGTGAGAACGTCTTCGCCGATGGATTTTTCCTGCATCTTTCGGACGCGCGACAGCACGCGATGCACGTCGGCGTAGCTGTAAACGCACCACGGATCGTCGCTGGGTTCGTCGCCCTCACGGGTGAGGAAAACACACAGCGTGGGCCAGCCATCGAAATGTTGGTTCAGGGTTTTTCGATATCTTGGCAATTGGTCGCTGTGTTCGCCTGCGTCGATTTTGTTTTCAACGGCGATGACGAATCTCGGTTCATCACATTTGATGTGGGGTTTAGCCAATTTTGACGACACAAAAACCTTATAAAACAGGCCAAAAATGAAATACAAGCAACTCAATGTCGTCCGAAACGAAAGCCGTTTAGCTCTCGTTATGCGAAAATCCCCTGA
>JBAYVY010000163.1:0-8079 GCA_041674345.1 Phycisphaeraceae bacterium
AGGATGTGGCGAAACCAACTCATGGCGTCCATCCGGCGTAAAAATTCACCCTATGACAAAAGTATCGGCTGTGCGGACTGGGGGGTTTAGCGGGATCGGACGACGTGGGGCGCAAAAAAAGCCGGGACCAGGGATGGTCCCGGCGATGGGAGATAAGCGTCAGTCAACCAGGCGGGTTACTGCTTGGGGGCGGGAGCCGATTTGGGGGCATCCGGCGTCGCGGGAGCGGTCGCGGCGGGGGCGGCTCGCATGGCGGTGATGACGTCGCCGGTGATATCGAGTTGGTTGTCCATCCACAGGATCATGCCGGTGGAGACCATGACGACGCCGGCCCCTTTTTGGCGGGCGAAACGCTCGGCGAAGGGCTTGACCTCGTTGCGGAAATCGTCGGCGAGTTTGGCCTGGGTTTCACGCAACTTGTTGGCACCGGCCTGTTGATAGGCGGCGAACTTCTGTTGGGCGTCGTTCTGCATGGCTTGGAGATTTTTTTTGTCCTGGTCGGAGGGTTTGGGGCCGGCCTTGTCCGAGGCGTCCTTGAGTTGCTGCTGATAGCTCTGGCCGATCTTGGTCAGTTGCTGATTGATGTCGTTATTGACATCCTGCAACTGCTTGGTGAGGGTCTGGTCTTTTCCGAGCGCCTTGGCGACGGCATCGAGATCGACGACGGCGACGGCATGGCTGGACTTATTGTCGCAACCGGTGAGGAACAGGGGGAGGGTGCAAAACACAGCCGCGATCGTGAGGGGCGTCCAAAAGCGTTTCATCAGTCGAGTCCTTGAAACAGGTGTGGGAAATGGGTTTCAGCCCGAACGGAAGAGAATACCCGCGCACAGCGGTTTCGCCAAGGGCCTGGCTCGCTCGCCGCTCGCGTACTCGCGTAGGGTGTCATGCACCCCGTTCGCCCTGTAAACCCTTAGACCACTTGCGATGATTGACGAATGATGGTATAGTCATTCGGTGGGATCGGGGGTTGCCCGACATGCATGAGTTGTTCGACACATTTCGTAAGGATATGGGTATGTCCAACTGCCCAAATTGCGGATCGCCATTACAGCCGAATTCCGTTCGCTGCGTCAAATGCGGGACTGCGATTTCACCAACCCCCGTTGCACAGGCGGTTGCGGTGCCGGCGGCTATTCCTCCGGGTTATGTGCAGGTGCCTGGCTATGCACCCACCACAGTGGTGGTGACCGCCGCCCCCAAATCCAAAATTATCGCGGCACTTCTGGCATTTTTCTTCGGCGCGATTGGAATACACAATTTCTACCTGGGCTACAACGGCAAAGGCATCGCACAACTGCTTCTGACCGTACTGACCTGTGGGTACGGCGCTCTCATTTCATGGGTATGGGCCTTTATTGAAATGATTATGATTCTGGTCGGCAATATGAAAAGCAAAAACGGCCTGCCGCTGAATTGACAGCATGATGCGTTTGAAAAATCTCTCTCCCGCAGGGAATTTCATATGAGCAACACAGCACCACGTCCCGGCTCGATGGGCTTCATGCTCTTGGTGGCGGTTTTGACCAGTGTCGTTGTCGCCGCCACCATTGGTATTTTCATGCTTGTCACCGAACCGCCCCACGGTTTCACCTCGTGGTCATTTCTCTGGTTCGTCTCCGCCATCGAAGTGATCGCCGGTTTGTTGACGCTCAATCATTTCGCCCGTGCGCGATCCGAATATAAACCTTCCGGTGCCGCTTCCATCGCCGTTTGGTATGTCTTCGGTTTGTATGCGGTGGTCGGCCTGCTGATGATCGCCGGTTACGCGATTTTCGCCAATGATGACGGTCGGTACGATGTCAAGTTTGCCGCAGCGATGATCGGACTGACGGTGTTCGCAACCGTATTGGCCGCGATACTCACCGGTTGGGATTTGAAGTTTGAAAAACAGGAACGCCCTGTTGCACGACAGCGCGAGCAACATCGCAATCTCGCGGCGGAACTGCAAAATGCCAGCCGCTCGCTCGCCGCAGCGCAGACCCCGCCCGATCAGTTGCCCCGAATTCAGGCGATGAATAAGCGGCTGGACGCCGCATTCGCCGCACTGACGCATTCACATGGCGGCGGCGTGGGTAGCCATGAATCGGGTTCCGACAGCGCGATCGTCGCGGCGGATGAACTGCAATTGCGCCATGCCGTGGATCAACTCCAACAGGCGGTCGGGCAACTGAACACCACAAGTCCTGCGCCTGATCTGACGCAGATCGAACGATCCATCGTCACGCTTGAATCCGCACTGATCGCTTCACGTCTGGCATAGGACGCATTCACATGGCTTTGGACATCATTGAATTTCTGGACCCCACCGGCGACATTATGATCGCCCGCGTTCCGCAGGAAGGCACCGGCGAATTCCGTCTGGGGGCCCAACTGATTGTGCAGGAAAGCCAGGTCGCTGTTTTCTTCCGCGACGGGCAGGCGCTGGACGGCTTTTCCGCCGGCCGCCACACTCTCGAAACACGCAATCTGCCCGGCTTGGCGAAAATCATCGCTCGTCCGTTTGGCGGGAAATCCCCCTTCCGCTCCTATGTCTATTTTCTGGCCACCAAAACTTTCACCAACCTCGGCTGGGGAACACCCACTCCCGTACTCTTCCGCGACACAGATCTGCGGATGGTCACCCTTCGCGCACACGGCGCATACTCCATTCGCATCATCAAACCCCGCACTTTCCTCATGCAAATCGTCGGCACCAAAGGCATTGAAACGACCTTCGGTCTGGAAGAGTTTTTTCGGCAAATCATCGTCGCCAAGTTCAATCAAGTCGTCGGACAAACGCTTCAATCCATTCTTGACCTCCCCGCCAAATACAACCAGATCGCGGCGCAGATCAAGCAAGAAGTCCGAACGGATTTCGAGCAATACGGCATTCAACTGGTGGACCTGATCGTGGCGGCGGTCACTGTGCCGCCGGAAGTTCAGGAAATGATCAATCGCGCTTCAGGTGTCGCCGCACAGGATACGCAAAAGTATAAAGACATCGCCGCCGCCGACGCCCTTCGCTCCGCCGCCTCCAACCCCGGTTCCGCCGGCGAAGGCCTCGGCGCGGGACTCGGATTGGGCATGGGATTCGGACTGGCCAAACAAATGGCGGATGCACTCAATCCGCAAACCTCCATCCCCGCCGTACCTGACGTCAGGTCACGCCTGAAACGCTTGAAAGAACTGCTGGATGACGGCCTTATCGCCCAGCAGGAATTCGATAAACGCAAAGAACAGATTCTTTCTGAAATCTGACTTCGCACCCAACCACGGCTTGGCCTAAGAAGGCCATTCCGTGCCTGGAAGCGCAGCAAGCCGCATCCCGCAGGCCGCACGCCGCAACGCGCCATCAATAGCTGTGCGCGTCCATCGTGACTTTGCCGCGGAAGGTCCAGTAGATCACGGCGGTGTAGGTCAGCACACAGGGCAAACCCAGCACGGCGATCAGAAGCATGATGCGCAACGTCGTGGCGCTGGATCGCACGTCATCATCTCCAATCGTCAGCGAAAGACCGGGATTGTTGCTGCATGTCACCAGATTGGGGAACATCGCGATCGAGAAAAGGAACACGAACGCGGCAATCGAAAAACAACTGGACAAAAACGCCTGGCCCGGCTTGCCCCAGTAAATGCAGCGGGGGATGTTGGCGATGGCCAGCACGTTGAGGACGACGATGAGCATGGCCCAGGGCATCTGGTCGAAGTTGGCGGTGGCGCGGGGGATTTTCACCAGCGTGTACATGGTGGTGAGCATGTAGAAGACCAGGAAGATGCCGAACATGCGCCACATCCAGTGGCGGATGCGCTCCCGGAGATCGCCCTCGGTTTTCAGATACAGATACAGCGCGCCGTGCATGGCGAACATGGCGATGGTGAACAGGCCGACGAGAACGGCGTAGGGATTGAGTTGCGAAAGCAGACCGGCGGTGAAATCCCCGTGCCCGTCAAGGCGCACGCCGATCAGCGCGTTGCCCGCCGCCACGCCGAACAGGAGCGTGGCGACCAGCGAACTGAGGAAGAAGCCGACGTCCCAGATGTTGCGCCAGCCGGTGGAGTGGAGCTTGCTGCGGAACTCCATGCTGACAGCCCGGAAGATGAGCGCGAGCAGCAGGAGCATGAAAGCGTTGTAGAAGCCGGGAAAGACGGAGGAATAAACGCCGGGGAACGCGGCGAACATCGCCCCGCCGAAGGTGACGAGCCAGACTTCGTTGCCGTCCCAGAGCGGGCCGATGGAGTTCATCATGATGCGACGTTCGCGGTCATCCTTGGCGGCGAACAGATGAAGGATGCCGACGCCGAGGTCGAAACCGTCGAGGATGGCGTAGCCGGTGAGCAGCACGCCGAGCAGGATGAACCAGATGAACGCGAGTGTGTCGTGGGTGAACATGATGAGGTCCATTTCAGATTTCCGATTTACGATTTGGGATACGATCGGCGCGGCCTCTTCAAATCGAAAATTGTAAATCGTAAATTATCTCAATGCGTTTCGGTCATGGAGCCGCGGTGTGCGGCGAGCGCGGCGGCGGCATCGGCGAGCTTGCCGTGACCTTCGGTCCCTTCGGTCGGCTCGAAGGATTCGGGGCCTTGGTGAATCTTGTGGTTGAGGACATAAATCCAGACCGCGCCGAGCAGCACGTAAATCAGCGAAAAAGCGATGATGGAAAAAAGCACCTGATTGGGTTGCACGACTTTGCTGGCGGCGTGCGAGGTTCGCAGACCCGCGGCATCATCGTATTGATAATGACCGGCGGCATCGGCGATGTAGTTGCCGGAGGCGTCGGTCAAAAGCGGGGCCTGGACGATCCAGGGTTGCCGCCCCACTTCCGCGGCGATCCAGCCGGCCTGGTTGGCGATCACGGCCCCAAGCACCATGACGACGAACAAGCCGAGCAGCCACTTCTGGTTCCACAGTTTGCCGCGCCAGTGGAAGAACCACGCCAGCAGGGTCATGGCGATGAACGCCGTGCCGAACGCGATCATCAGGTGATACGTGACAAAGGGAATGGCGACGGGCGGACGATCCGCCGGTTTGAACTTGTCCAGACCGATGACGGGGGTTTGGAAGTCGTCGAACAGGAGAAAACTCAGCGCGCCGGGAATGGCGATTTCAGCGTCGAGTTTTTGCTCTTTGTCGTTGGGGATGCCGAACAGGGAGAGATCGCCGACGCCGGTTTGGTAATGTCCCTCGAAGGCGGCGAGTTTGGCGGGCTGGTATTTGTAAACATTGCGTGCCTGGAAGTGGCCGGAGACGGGGGCGATGAGGGAGAAGATCGTGGCGAAGAGCAGCCCGCCGAGGAAGGATTTCTTGGCGAACTCGACGTGGCGATTGCGGAGGATGTAGTAGGCGCTGATGGACATGATGAAGAACGCGCCCATGATGAAGCATCCGATGAGGACATGCGAGAGGCGATGGACGGTGGAGGGATTGAAGACGACGGCCCAGAAGTCGGTGACCTCGGCCCGGAGGAAGGGATTGCCGCCGCGATCGAACTTCTGGACGATGTGGTGGCCGGTGGGTGTTTGCTGCCAACTATTGGCGACGACGATCCAGACGCTGGAGAAGATGGAACCGAGCGAGACCATGATGGTGGAGAAGAAGTGCATTTTCGGGCCGACTTTTTCCCATCCGAACACGAGCACGGCCAGGAAGCCGGACTCCAGGAAGAAAGCGAAGATGCCCTCGGCGGCGAGGGCGGAGCCGAACACATCGCCGACGAAACGGGAGTAGGTGGCCCAGTTGGTACCGAACTGGAACTCCATGACGATGCCGGTGGCCACGCCGACGGCGAAGTTGAGGGCGAAGATTTTGGTCCAGAACTTCGCGGCCGATTCGTAGATGGGTTGTTTGGTGGCGAGGAACTTGCCTTCGAGATAGACCAGCACGACGCCCATGCCGATGGTCAGCGGCGGAAACAGATAATGGAACATGACGGTCAGTGCGAACTGAATCCGTGACAATAAGACCACGTCGGTCATGTCGATCCTCGCTTGTCGTGCGGCGGTCGATTGAGGCGACCGCCGCGATTCCGGGGGTTCGGTATGTTAACCAGCCAACATGGTAGAGATTATCACTGCCGCGTCAGGCGTGCAACGTCAAACAACACGTCAGTTGGACCCACGCCCCTTGGCAAACCTCGCTGTTCCCGCTATCCTGCCCGGTTTTAGAAAGCGTGTGAAAAGTCAGGAGACAGGAGTCGGAATGTCGCAGCGCGTTCCGACGGTTTGACTCCTGACTCCTTCTCACACGCTTTCTTAGTGGTCTTGGTTCCCTCATTCATTGTCACCGAGGTTCTCATGCCCTCCACCCCCGCCCCCGGAAGTCAATCCCCCGGAAGTCAATCCCCCGGAAGCAAATCCCCCGGAACAACCACCGGCTCCATCTCACAGGTCATCGGCTCCACCTTCGACGCCCAGTTCCCCGAAGACGCCATGCCCGATATCTACAACGCTCTCGAAGTCAACATCGACCAGGGCGATCTGCACATCCACCTCACCAGCGAAGTTCAGCAACACCTCGGAGGCGGAAAAGTCCGCTGCGTCGCACTCGGTTCCACCGACGGCCTCCGCCGAGACATGCCCGTCACCGACACCGGCACCAGCGTCAAAGTCCCTGTCGGCGAACCCGTCCTCGGCCGCGTCTTCAACCTCCTCGGAAAACCCGTCGATGAACTCGGCGAGTGCAAAGCCGACAAATACATGCCCATTCACCGGGAACCGCCGCTGTTCACCTCCATCACTCCCAAAACCGAAATCCTCGAAACCGGCATCAAGGTCATCGACCTGCTCTGCCCCTTCGTCCGAGGCGGAAAGATCGGTCTCTTCGGCGGCGCAGGCGTCGGCAAAACCGTCATCATCCAGGAAATGATCGCACGTGTCGCGCGTGAGTTCGGCGGGTACTCCGTCTTCGCCGGCGTCGGCGAACGAACCCGCGAAGGCAACGACCTCTGGCTTGAAATGCAGGAAGCCAAGTTCCGCGATTCCTCCGGCAAGGAAATGCGCGTCCTCGATCGCGTCGCCATGGTGTTCGGCCAGATGAACGAGCCGCCGGGCGCTCGCCTCCGCGTCGCGCTATCCGGCCTGACCATGTGCGAAGAGTTCCGCGATTCCTCCGGCAAGGAAACCCTCCTGTTCATCGACAACATCTTCCGTTTCACCCAGGCCGGTTCCGAAGTCTCCGCGCTCCTCGGTCGTATGCCCAGCGCCGTCGGATATCAGCCGACCCTTAGCACTGAAATGGGACAATTGCAGGAGCGCATCACCTCCACCGACAAGGGCGCGATCACTTCCGTCCAGGCGATCTACGTCCCCGCCGACGACCTGACCGACCCCGCCCCCGCCACCGCGTTCAGCCACCTCGATGCGTTCGTCGTGTTGGCGCGAGGCATCGCCGAAAAGGGCATTTATCCCGCCGTCGATCCGCTCGCCTCGACCAGCCGCATTCTCGATCCCGGCATCCTCGGCGAGGAACATTACCAGGTCTCCCGCCGCGTCCAGCAGACGTTGCAACGCTACCGCGACCTTCAGGACATCATCGCCATTCTCGGCGTGGACGAACTGAGCGAAGAAGACAAACTCATCGTCGCCCGCGCCCGCAAGCTCGAACGCTTTTTGAGCCAGCCGTTCTTCGTCGCCGAACAGTTCACCGGTTTCAGCGGCATTTACACGTCGCTGAAAGATTCGATCGACAGCTTCCGCCGAATCTGCGACGGCGAAGGCGACGACCTGCCCGAAAGCGCGTTCATGTACGTCGGCACGCTCGACGACGCCCGCGCCAAAGCCAAGAAGATGGCCGACGCCGCGTGATTCACAAAGCCGCGACCGGTGGTCGCGTGAATCCTCGATTCACAAAACCGGCGATTCATCGCCGGTTTTTTTTCATGCCGTGTCGTCAACGACCCAGTTGATAGGTGCTGGCCTGACCATTGAACAGGCCGAAGCAGCACAGAGATGGCAAGGAGAAAATTCAATGATCTAAGCCGAATACGGTGCGGGGTGACGCGCCATCAGAATTTTAGCTCGCTTATATTAGCCGCGTCTTCCGAGACGCGATTATTTTTGTGGTTTGTAGCGCAGGATGCGTAGCGCGTTGAGGAC
>JBAYVY010000164.1:0-7943 GCA_041674345.1 Phycisphaeraceae bacterium
ACTTTCGCCAGTAATTCCTTCAGCGGCGATTCGTTCAGGTAATTCGACAGTTGCGCACGAGCGTAGGTTTGCGCGAATTTGAAAGCGTCGATGGCGTCCTGATATCTCTTTAGAATCATGAGCGCCCGCCCCGTCGCCTCGGCGGCACGGACGACATCCATCGAACCGGCGACATTACTTTTCACGGCATCCGTTTCCTGCATCGTCAACCAGTCCAGCACAGCCAGGGCCGCGTCGGGTTTGTTTTGCGCCAGCAGCGTTTCACCGGCCATGAGGTAGGCGCGGAACGCGGAACGATCATAAGAACTTCCGGGGGCGGAGGGTGCGGACCAAGGTTGAACAAATCGCCATGCCTGATCGGGGCGGTTTTCGAGCAGAGCGATTTGGGCCGCCATCGCTTCGACCCCCGGAAGGCGCGGTTCGCCGAGCAATTGGCGAAGCTGCATCAGATCGTTGAATGCTTCGCGGTGTTTGCCGGTGGCGATCAACTCTTGCAACTTGGTGACGGCGGCTGCATTGCGACTGAGAATATCGCGCTGTCGTTCGCCGGCTTTGTCGCGCGCGGCGGCATCGCGTTTGTCGGCGGCGACAGCGGTGACGGCGACCATAACCATCACGATCATCGATATCGCGGCACAGAAGGGCCACGACAGCCGAACCGGAATGAGATGAGTTACATTCATATTGTTGCCGATCCCAACACCACCCAAGTGCTAAATCATCGCGGATTCCAGGCCGATCGGCAAGCCCGACAGCTTGACACAGCCCGTTTCAGTCACCAATACGTCGTCTTCCAGCCGAATGCCGCCCATGCCCGGCAGGTAAATGCCCGGCTCGACCGTCACGACATGGCCCGGCATCAGGACGCCCTCTGATCGGGCATTGAGGGTCGGCAGTTCGTGAATTTCCAGGCCGATGCCGTGGCCCAGGCCGTGGCCGAATTTATCGCCGTAACCGGCATCGGCGATGATCTTGCGTGCGACGGCGTCGATCTCCTTCATCGCTTTGCCGGGGGCGATGGCGTCGATGGCCGCCTGTTGCGCTTCATGCGTGATGCGGTAGATTTCAGCGATTTTTTTGTGGAACCCGCCGAGCGTCACGACGCGCGTCAGGTCGCCGCAGTATCCCCCGGACTTGGCGCCGAAGTCGATCAGGATCGGCGTGTTCGCCTTGACGCGCGTCCGGCCCGGCTCATGGTGCGGCAGCGACCCGTTGACGCCGATCGCCACGATCGTCTCGAACGAAGGTCCGTCCGCGCCGATCCATCGCATGTTGTATTCCAGCAGCGCGACGATCTCCGATTCGCTCATGCCTGGGCGAATCTGGTCCAGCGTCTGTGTGTACGCCTGTTCCATCACGCTGATCGCCCGGCGAATGTTGCGAAGTTCGGTCTCGTCCTTCACCGCGCGCTGCTCGATGAGCCAGTCGCGCGTCGGTTCCATCGCCTTGCCCGGCAGTTTTTCGCTCAACAATTGATGCAGTTGAAACGTCAAAGACTCGGCCTGGAAGCCGATCTTCTTCAACTTCAGTTCATGGACCAGCGTGGCCGCGGCCTGCGTGATCGCGCCGCTGCGGATCACTTTTTTCACGAACGGGCAAACGCGGTCGATCTGTTCATTGAAACGGAAGTCACTGATGAGATGAACCTGGCGGGCGGTGACCAGCAACCAGCCATCGCCGCCGTGCTGGCAGCCGAAGTCGGACAGATATCGCACGTCCGGCCCGTGCGTGACCAGCAAGCCGTCCAGCGAATGCTCGTCCATGCGATGCCGCAGCTTTTTCAGACGCTGCGAAAGATGCTCGGGCCATGATGTCTTGGAGAGGGGCTTGGTGCTCATGCGGCGGATTATAGCGGGATTTAAGTTCAAGGTTCAAAGTTGGGAAGGCGCTTGCCCAACTTTGAACCTTGAACTTTGAACCTTGAACTTTGAACCTTGAACTTTGAACCTTGAACTTTGAACCCAACTCTCACTCCCGCAAACCCGGCGGCGTGTCCAGCACTTCCTTCAGCACGAACGCCCGTTGCAAGGTCGAACGATTCATTTGCCCCATCCGCCCGATCCATTGCGAATGTGACAAGCCCCCCGCCGGGGCGTCGGGCTTGGCGTCCGGCACGTGACGATGCACCTGCTGATCGTTGCCCGGATCACCGGCCACCACCGCCATTCGACGTTCCTCCTGCGTCTCCCATTGGCCCATCGCCTGTTGACGCTGACGCTCCAGTTCGGCTTCACGCGTGGCGATGTCCTGACGACGGGCGATCTCCTCCAGCCGGCGCTGATCCGCCTGACGCGCCGCGGCGGCCTCGGCGGTGATCCGCTTGGCCTGCGATTCGGCCAGCGATTGGGCCGCCTGCGCGTCGGCCTGACGACGCAACTGCTCCAGCCGCAATCGGCGAAGCTGCTCCGGCGTCAACCGCCCGATCCCCCCCGCCCCCGGAACCTTCGCCCCCGGTGCGTCCTGTCGCTGCATCGGGGATGCGGGACGAGTCGGCGATGTCGGTCGCGCTGGTTGCTGCTGCTGTTGTTGTTGCATCGCCTGTTGACGACGCCGGGCCAGTTCTTCCAATTGCTGTTGCCGACGCCGGACGATCTGGTCCGCGCTTTGCGCCGGTGTCTGCGAGGGTCGGGGCGTCCCCGGCGGCGTGCTTCGCTTGTCCGACGATTGCCCGCTGCCGTTTTGCTTCAATGCCTTGTAAGCCGAGCTGACCACCATCGCCAAAACGATCATCGCGCCGATCAGTCCCGACCAGTCCGTGGCAGCCAGTATGAATTGCATACCCCACATGATGTTATTCTAACCCGCATCCCCCGCGCCAAGCAATCGCCGAAATCGCCGGCCATGCCGCCCTGCTCACGGGGTCGATTTTTTACAATCCTGATTGACTTTACTTTTTGGAATACCGATACTATTGGCATGAGTAAAGCAACGATCAGCAGTAAAGGCCAAGTGACGATTCCCCGCCGGTTTCGTGAGCGGATGCGACTGACCGACCAGCAACAGGTCGAGATGGAACAGTTGGAGGACGGCGCGGTGATTCTGCGCCCGATTCGCAGCATCCTCCCGCTGGCCGGCCGGCTCCAGCCCGGCAAGCCCCTGCTGCCGCCCGACGCCGAACGACGCCAGGCCCGCAAGGCCATGACCGAACGTCACCGAAACCAGGGGCGACGATAATGGCCGACCCGTATCTGCTCGACACCAACGTCATCGTCAGGTTTCTCGCCGCCGATTCCGCCGATCAACTCGAACGCGCCAAACGGCTGATCGCCCGCGCCGAATCCGGTCAGGTCGAACTGGTGGTTCTGCCGTGGGTCATGGCCGAGGTGGTCTATGTTCTGACCGGTGTCTATGACGTGGATCGCAAAGCCGTCGCCGACGCGCTGCGAACTTTCGCCGGCGGCGTCGGCATCACCGTGGAAGATCACACGATCATCATGGACGCTCTTCAACGATTCGCCAAAACGAAAGTCGATTTCGCCAACGCCCTGCTGGCCGCATATGCCGCCGCCCGCGACACGCCCCCCGTTTCCTTCGACCGTGACCTTGACCGTTTCCCCGACATCCGCCGGTTGGAGCCGTGATGCCCGTCAGCACCACCGCTCAACATCACAATCCCCGCACGAACGCGCCGTCCGGATGCCCCGCCAGTGCGTTGACCAACCGCCGGTCGGCGGTGAGTACCACGCCCCCGACGGCGACGGCCGCCGCGACATAAATGCAATCATAAACCGTCCGTCCTGTTTCCATCGCAATCGTCAGCGCCGATTCGATAATTTCAGCGGTGGGAATCGTGCGAATCGGCATTTGCATCATGTCCGCAAGGAGCCGCTCGGCTTCCGCGGCTTGCAGTTCGCCCCGGCGAACATATTTCCAGAGGATATTCCCCGTTTCAGCCCAAAGCAGGTCCGGGGCCGCCAGTTCCCGTTTTCCCCGAACCGCCCGGATCGCCGCGTCGGAATCCACTTCGTCCAGATGAAGCTTAATCAGAACACCGGCGTCAATGACACGGGGCAATGCTATCACTCCGCCAACCTCGCATCGAACACCGGGCGGCCCGGCTCTCCACTCCGTCCCTCCGTCCCTCCGTCCCTTCGTCCCTGCATTTCTTCAATCTTCACTCCATACACCGGCTCCAGCACCGCCGGCTTCAACACATCCCGCCACGATCCCGCCGCCACCAAACGCCCCTCCTGCATCAGCCACACCGCGTCCGCATATCTCGCCGCCAGGTTCAAATCATGCATCACCACCACCACCGCCAGCCCCGCGTCGCGCAGCCGCATCAGCCGGTCCATCGTCTGATGCACGTGACGCAAGTCCATCGCGCTGGTCGGCTCGTCCAGCAACATCACCCGCCCGTCGCCCGTCGCCTGACACATCGCCCGCGCCAGCAGCACGCGCTGCTGCTGACCGGCTGACAGTTCGATGAACGGCTTGCGACGCAGCTTCTCCAAATCACAAGCCGCCATCACATCGGTCATCGCCTGGCCATGCCACGGCAAAGCGAACCGTCCCATCGCCACGACATGTTCCACGGTGAACGCGAAATTGGCGCTCGACCGTTGCGGCACATAACTCATCATCGCCGCGCGATCGCCCGCCGCCACGCTTCGCAGCTTTTTCCCGTTCAGCGAAATCGCCCCCCGCGTCGGCGACAGCGTGCCGAGCATCAGTTTCAGCAGCGTCGTTTTGCCCGCGGCGTTCGGCCCGATCACCGCCGTCAATTGCCCCGACGGCACGTCGGCGGTGATCCGTTCCACCACCGGCTCGCCGGGGTGATAGCCGAAACTCACTTCGTCCAATCGCATCACCGCGTCGTTCATGCGTCGCCCCCCCGGCCCAGTTGCGGGCGCAGCATCCACAAAAACAGCGGCCCGCCGATGATCGCCATGATCGCCCCGACCGGCATCTTGCCCTGACCGATGTCCGCCAGTTTGATGATGACTTCCGCGCCGACGATCAGCGCCGCGCCGGCCATCGCCGAGCCGATGACCAGCAGCCGGTGCCGCGGGCCGAGCAACATACGCACCAGATGCGGGCAGATCAATCCGATGAACCCGATCGGGCCGGCCAGCAGCACACTGCCGGCCGTGAGCAAGCCCGCCAGCGAGAACACGCCCAGCCGCAGACGATGCAGGTTCAGCCCCATGCTGTGCGCCTCGGCGTCGCTGAACGTCGCCACGTCCATCGCGCCGCCCAGCCACACCGCCGCGCAGATCGCCGTGAGGGTCAGCAGCATCACCAGCACCAGCGTCCACCAGCCGGTGTTGGCGTCGAGGTAGCCCATCATCCACAGCGCCATGTCGCCGCGTAATCCGCGGGGCGAAAGGTAATTGATGAACATGATCGCAGCCCCGTTCACCGCGTTGACGATCACGCCGACCAGCAACAGGCCGAGCGGGTCGATCGTGCCCCGCTTTTGTGACAGCACATACACGATGCCCAGCGAGGTCATCGCGCCGATCACCGCCGCGACCTGATTGCCCATGATGTAAATCGACCCGACCGCCCCGATGTAAAGCAGCCACTGGTTGAACATCATGCCCAGCGCCGCGCCCGACGACACGCCCAACAAATACGGCGACGCCAGCGGGTTCCGCAGCAACGCCTGTAACAGCGTCCCTCCCACCGCCAGCGACGCGCCCACCGTCAACCCCATGCCCAGTTCCAGCGCCCGCAATTCCAGCACGCTGCGACCCAACTCGCCAAAGCCGAACCATCCGCCGACCCATAACCGCGATACGCTGACCACCAGCACCAACGCGCCCAGTGCGATCAGCACAACCCTATCACGCCGCGTAGCAGCCCCCTCTCCCTTCAAGGAAGCCCCCGGAATAGGCCGGGGTGAGGGTGAAACGTCGGTTCGTGTCTCATCCATCGCCGCCCTGTCTGTTGTTTCACCGCTGTTCATCACCGTTAAGGATATGCTCAAACGCCTCCGCTTGCGACGGGTGCAGCAACTTCGCCAGTTTCACCGCCACGCGAGGCCCCGATGTGCTCGGCAACAGCGCCACGGGGTCCGACATTTGCATCACGCGATGATTCTTCACCGCCGGTATGTCCAGCCCCGCCAATCCGCCGGTCGGCTCAATCGCCCCCGTCGCACCCTCCCGCCCCTCAATCGTCACCACCACGTCCGGCCGGCGCAACAGAACATCCTCACGGTCCAATACCGGATACGTCACCTTCGCATCGGACATCACATTCACGCCGCCCGCCGCGTCCAGCATTTCATCCAGCACCGTGCCAGGCCCCACCGCCGTGAATGTCGAACTGACCCCCACCAGCAACAACACCCGCGGTCGCTCCATCCCCTCCGTCGCCCGCCGCAACGCCGCGAACCGCCCCCGCACCTTCGCCGCCAGCGTCGCCGCCTCCTTCTCCCGCCCCACCACCGCCCCCATGTTGTCCGCGCCCTCGCACAACACGCGGTACAAATCCTCCATCGTGTCGATCCGCCACGCATAAACCCGCCACCCGTACTGTTTCGCCAGTTCCGGCAGACGATCCGGCACGTCATTGCGTTCCGGCTGCCTCAAAATCAGCGTCGGCCTCATCGCCAGCAGTTTCTCGTAATCCAGTTGTCGTAAATCCCCCACCACCGCCGCGCCCTTCGGCAACACCGGGTCAAACCGCCCTCCGCCCACGATGTCACCGCTCAACCCCAGATCAATCAGCATCTGCGTGATCGCCGGACTCAGACAAACGATCCGCCGCCCCGAAGCCGTCGCCACATGATTCGGCGACCGACCGCATCCGAACATCAGCAGGGCGATGCAAAACAACGCGAGCCAATTGGTGATTTGTGATTTGTGATTTGTGATTTTCAGACGACACGTCGCATCGCCCGCGCCGTCGCTTTCCCAAATCGCAAATCCAAAATCCCAAATCACAAATCCACCTCACGCCAGCGAGATCGGCATCACGACGTACACGAAATCCGTCCCCGACTTGATCGTCCCGCTCTTGTTCGACGCACGCAGTTCAATCGTCACCTGATCGCTGTCCACCACCTTCAGCACGTCCATCACGAACTGCGGGTTGAACCCGATCTCCAGCGCGTCCCCCACGTAACTTTCAATCGGCACGTTCACTTCCGCTTCCCCCATCTCCGGCGCCCGGCTCGACAGCACCAACTTCTCGGCGCTGAACGCCATGCGAACGCCTTTCGATTCCTCGTTGGTCAGCAACGCCGCCCGACGCACGCCCGACGCCAGCACCGATGTGGTGAACGTCGCCTTGTGATCCTGGTCCTTCGGAATGACATCCTTGTAAGGTGGAAAGTTCCCCTCCACCAGCGATGTCGTCAGCGTCGCGGTCTCCGTGGCGAACATCGCCTGGTTGTCCGCGATCTTCACCTTCACCGTGTCCGTCGGATCGCCCAGCAACCGCTGCAACAGGTTCAGACCCTTGCTCGGCACGATCACGCTCTGAATCTCAGACCCGCCCCCGGAAGTGTTCCCCTTGGCCAGCGCCAGCCGCCGGCCGTCCGTCGCCACCATCGTCAGTTTCTTGCCGTCGCGCTCCATCAGCACACCGTTGATCGCGTAGCGGCTGTTCTCACGCGCCGTGGCGAACAACGTCTTGCTCACCAGTTCGACCAGCGTACCGGCTGATATCTGGTAATCCGCTTCGCCCTTGAACGGCTTGACCGGCGGAAACTCCGCCGGCGGATATCCGAAAATCTTGTAATGCGAATCCGCCCCGCGCACATGCGCCGCTTCCGCGTCGGTCTCGATCGTCAGCGTCGCGTCAGCGCTTTCACGCACGATCGACACCAGCTTGTCAGCCGGTATCAACGCTTCGCCCGGTTCCTGCACTTCCACCTGGCTGACCGACAGGTGAATCGCCACTTCCAGGTCCGTGGCCGTCACCACCAGCGCCGCGCCCTCGGCTGACAGCTTCACGCATGTCAAAACGGGCTTGGGTGTCCGGCTGACCAC
>JBAYVY010000165.1:0-7865 GCA_041674345.1 Phycisphaeraceae bacterium
AGGATCATAAACATTGCGACGAGCACGAAGCCCACCGTCAGCAGACTCGTCAACCAGTTCGCCAGAACCAACATGTTGCGTTCCTTATCACAGGGGCGAGGGGTCAGGGGCGAGGGGCGAGGGGCGAGGGGGCGATGGAAGCGCGACGTTCGTTTCCCTGGCCCCTCGCCCCTAACCCCTCGCCCCTTTTCCCTCTTACTTCGCCGCGTTCAGAATACCCATAAAGTCCTCGGCCTTCAGCGCCGCGCCGCCGATCAGGCCGCCGTCGATATCCGTTTGACCGAACAGTTCCTTCGCGTTGCTGGGTTTGCACGATCCGCCGTACTGGATGCGAACGGTGTCGGCCACTTTCTGGCCGTACATCGACACCAGCGCCTTGCGGATGGCCGCGTGCGCGTTTTGCGCGTCGGCGGTGCTGGCGGTCTTGCCGGTACCGATCGCCCACACCGGTTCATATGCGATGGTGATTTTGCTCATCTGTTCCGCGGTGACGCCCGCCAAGCCGTAGTAGGTTTGCGCGAGGTTGATCGCGTCGGTCTGGCCGGCTTCGCGCTGTTCCAGTTTTTCGCCGACGCAGAGGATCACCTCCATGCCCGCCGCCAGCGCCGCTCGCACCTTGGCGTTAATCAGCACATCGGTTTCGCCGATGACGTGCCTGCGTTCGCTGTGGCCGACCAGCACGACACTCACGCCCACGTCCTTGAGCATCGCCAGCGAGACTTCGCCGGTGAACGCGCCGTCGCCCTGGAAATAGAAATCCTGCGCGCCGACCTTGATGGCCGAACCGGCCTTCTTCAGGTGGTTCGCCACACAACGCAGATAAGGAAATGCCGGGCAAACCACGACATCCACCTTGTCCGTATCCTTGAAGCCCGCGGCCAGCGCGTCGGCCAGCGCCGTCGCCTGATCGTGATGCAGATTCATTTTCCAGTTGCCGCCGACGAACGGTTTACGTTGAGCCATGATGATTTACTCCACTGACAAATACCGGAAACTTCCGGGTACTTCCGGGGGTGGGGGGGAAGTCGAACCAGTATAGCGAAAGCCGATCCCTTGGCTAGTGGGACAACTCGGCCCGCCCGCTTCAGCGGGCGGGGAGTCCTCTTTACCATGTGCGACTTATCCATTCCGCTCTCATTCGCTACAATGCCGCACCTGCATGATGAATACCCCCACGGACACCCCCGGAAACGTTATGCCCACCAGCACCGACATCCGACGCCAGTTCATCGACTTCTTCGTCAGGACGCATGGTCACACCTTCGTGCCGTCCAGCCCCGTCGTCCCGCATGGCGATCCGACGCTGCTGTTCGCCAACGCCGGGATGAACCAGTTCAAGCCCTATTTCCTCGGCACCGAGCAGCCGCCTTATCCCCGCGCCGCCAACACCCAAAAGTGCATCCGCGCCGGCGGCAAACACAACGACCTCGAAGACGTCGGCCACGATACCTACCACCACACCTTCTTTGAAATGCTCGGTAACTGGTCCTTCGGCGACTACTTCAAGCAAGAGGCCATCGACTGGGCATGGCAACTGCTCACCGACCTCTGGAAAATCGACCCGACCCGCCTCCACGCCACCTACTTCGGAGGCGACCCCGCCCACGGCCTGGACCCCGACGACGAAGCACGCCAACTCTGGCTCAAGCACCTGCCCGCCGATCACGTTCACCCCGGCAACATGAAAGACAACTTCTGGGAAATGGGCGACACAGGCCCCTGCGGCCCATGCTCCGAAATCCACTACGACCGCACCCCCGACAAATCCGGCGCGAAACTCGTCAACGGCGGAACTCCCGACGTCATCGAAATCTGGAACCTCGTCTTCATTCAGTTCAACCGCGGCAACGACAGCCGCCTTTCGCCCCTGCCCGCCAAACACGTCGATACCGGCATGGGCTTTGAACGCATCTGTGCCGTCCTTCAGGGCAAACCCAGCAACTACGACACCGATGTGTTCATGCCCTTGTTCGCCGCGATTCAAAAAATCACCGGGGCACGGGAATATCGGGGCGAACTCAAAGACCCCATCGACATCGCCTACCGCGTCATCGCCGATCATGCGCGATGTCTGACGTTCGCGCTGACCGACGGAGCCGTGCCCGGCAACGAAGGGCGCGGTTATGTGTTGCGTCGCATCCTGCGCCGTGCCGTGCGCTACGGCCGCCAAACCTTCGGCATGGCCGAGCCGTTCCTGCACGAGCTGGTGCCGATGATCGCCGAGTCGATGGGCGACGCCTTCCCCGAACTGAAAAAAAATCCGCAACACGTTATCGACATCATCAAGGACGAAGAAGAATCCTTCGCCCGCACCCTCGACCGCGGCATTAAGTTGTTTGATGCTTACGCGGGGGATGCACTATTTCGCCAATTTGCGAGAGAGTATGGAAGCAATCGCATACTCGCGGTAGGAAACGAAAAGTTTAGTACAAAAGAATTACTCGATGATTTGGATATGGATACTGGGAAAGAGGATGTTATCGCAGTTCCTGTAGAGTCTGACAGTACCTATGAAGTTATCGTGGCAGGGCACAAGGAACCGGTCGAGACATTCAGTTATGCCGACGTCACCCCTGAACTAGTTCGGCGGCTTGTCAAGCAACCCCCGCAGATAAGTGGATACCGCGCCTTCAGACTTCACGGCACCTACGGCTTCCCCCTCGACCTCACGCAACTGATGGCCGCCGAGCGCGGTATGACCGTCGATGTCGAGGGCTTCAACACCCTCATGGAACAGGCACGCGTGCAATCGCGCAGCGGCGGGGCCGCCGCCGATGCGAAGGCATCGCTCATCGACTTCGTGCAGCAGAACGAACTGCCCGCCACGAAGTTTCTCGGTTACAAAGACCTCGTGATGGATGGCGCGAATATTTTCGCCAAACTCATGCTCATCGGCGAAACTTACAAACAAGTGCCGCGACTGGAACTGGGTATGCCCGCCGCGCTCGTCGTCGATCAGACGCCGTTCTACGCTGAACAAGGCGGTCAGGTCGGCGACACCGGCTACATCCGTTCGCACAACGGCGCGGTTTTCAAAGTCACCGATACCATCAAAGTCGGCGACATCTTTTTCCACCTCGGCTCGCTCGAATCGGGCAACATTCATAAGAAACATCCGCCCTTCGACCCGGCGGAGGGCGTGATGCTGGAAGTCGATGCCGACCGCCGCGCCAAGATCATGGCCAACCACACCGTCACGCACGTGATGAACCACAAGCTGCGCGCGGTGCTGGGCGACCACATCGCGCAGCGCGGCTCGCTGGTCGATGATGAAAAGACCCGCTTCGACTTCAGCCACAATCAATCGCTGCCCCCGGAAGTGGTTGAACGCATCGAGCAACGGGTCAACGCCGATATCGCCAGGGATTTGCCCGTTCATGCCGAGCAGGTGTCGCAGGAAAAGGCGTTGAAGATTCACGGGCTTCGCGCGGTGTTCGGCGAAAAGTATCCGCCGGTGGTGCGGGTCGTGACCATCGGCCCGTCGGCGCACGACATGCTCAAAGACCCGGCCGACACGAAATGGTACGACACCTCCGCCGAGTTCTGCGGCGGAACGCACGTGGCATCGACCGGCAAAATCGGCGTGTTCACCATCGTCAGCGAAGAAGCCGTCGCCAAGGGCGTTCGCCGCGTGATCGGACTGACCGGCAAGGCGGCGAACGATGCGACCGCCGCCGGTGAAACGCTGCTGGCCATGCTCGATTCGCTGCCCAAAGCCGACGCCGATCGCCTGGCCAGGGGATTGGCGGAACTGAATCAGCAGATCGGTCAGCAGACGATCCCGCTGGTGATTCGCGCCAAACTGCGTGATGGCATCGAGCAGTTGCAGAAGCAGGTGAAGGATCAGCAGAAACAGGCGGCGAAACAGGCGGCGGGCGCGGCGGTCGATCACGCCCGCGCGATCGCCGAGCAAGCCGGTGATGCCGCGATCATCGTGGCGGAACTACTTCCGGGGACGGGGGCGGATGCGGAGGCGTTGCGGTCGGGCATGGATGTGATTCGTAAGATGAAACCCGATGCCGCGATCTTGCTCGGCGCTTCAAGCGGCGAGGACAAGGTGGCGTTCACCGCGTCGGTGCCGAAGGAATTGATCGCCGGGGGTTTGAAGGCCGGCGACTGGGTGCGGGATGTGGCGAAAGTGGCGGGCGGCGGCGGGGGGGGCCGGCCCGATGCGGCGCAGGCCGGCGGGAAAGACCCGTCCAAGCTCGCCGAGGCGCTTCAGGTCGCCCGCGATTTCGCACAATCGAAGATACAGGGATAAAATGAGGAGACAGGGTAGGGGCTAGGGACCAGGGGCTACACGCCTCACCCCCTCGTCCCCGGTTCCAAACCCCTTCTCACGGGCCGCAAGGAGGCGCGTTATGTGCGACGAATCCATTTCCACTTCGCTGCGCCGGTTTCTGGGCGAACACAGCACCCTGTCGTTGTGTACGCTTGACCCCTCGGGCCGGCCCCATGCCGCCAACGTCTATTTCGCGCCGGACGAAGAGTTGAATCTTTTCTTCGTGTCCGATCCGCGATCATTGCACAGTCGTTGCATCGCCGGCGACCCGCGCGTCGCCGGAACGGTGTACGCGCCCGTCCAGATGTGGCAGCAAATCCGCGGGGTGCAGTTCCACGGCTCCTGCGCCATGATCGATCCGGGCGAATACGCCATCGTCTGGAAAATCTACCTCGACCAGTTTCCGCACATCCACGAAGTTGAATCGCTCGTGCGGAGCCAGCAGTTCTATCGCATCCGCCCCGATTGGTTCCGTTACACCGACAACGCCGTCCACTTCGGCCACAAAGTCGAAACCGCCTGGCCTCCGATGGCGGTGGGGAAATGACAGCAGGACATCAAAACAGCGGGACAGCGGAACATTTCGATTCATCCGCCATGTTCCGCTGTCCTGCTTTTCCGCTGTCCTGCTTTTCTGCTATGATTCGGTCACGCGCGCGTAGCTCAATTGGATAGAGCAGCTGGCTTCGGACCAGCAGGTTGAGGGTTCGAGCCCTTCCGCGCGTATTGCGCCGGGGCCGGTTTTCGTTTCATCGTTTGTCCGCCTGAACTTGCATTGGGTATATCGTCAGCGTACACTATTTGGCTCGTTTGACTTTAGAAAGACAAGGTTGCGCCATGAAAATGAAGACGCATAAAGGGTTGCTCAAGCGGATCAAGATCACCGGCACGGGCAAGGTGAAGCACAAACGCCGCGGCACCAGCCATCTGAACTCCAAGGCCAGCGGAACGGCTTCGCAGCACCTGCACAAGGACGTGGTCGCGCCCAACGGCCAGGCGCGCAAGATCGGTCGGATGCTGAATCTTCGCCTGCACGGGCCGAAGTCCACCGGCGGCAAATAAAACGGGCCGAGTGGTGAGTAGCGAGTAGAGTTACTGTGAGTCGGGCAACAAGCGTCGCCGAATCGGCCACCCCCGAACCCACGTTCAAGGAGCATCGTCATGCCACGAGCAAGGAAGGGCGCAGCCCGTCGTCAGGCCAAGGTCCGCGTCTTCAAGGCGGCCAAGGGTTATTTCGGGTCGCGCAGCAAACAGTGGAAAAAGGTCCAGGAAGCGGTGATGCGGTCGGGCAAGTTCGCCTTCCGTGACCGTCGCGCCCGAAAACGAGACTTCCGCGCCCTGTGGATCACCCGTCTGACCGCCGCCAGTCGCATGCGCGATCTGCGTTACAGCCAGTTGATTTGCGGCCTGAAAAACGCCGGGATCATCCTCAACCGCAAGATGCTCAGCGAAATCGCCATCCACGACCCGACCGGTTTCGACGCCATCGTCGAACAGGCCAAGGCGGCGCTGCTGAAGAAGGCGGCCTAATGCCATGTCCACGTCACAGACACAGTCCGCATCCGCGCCCGCCGCGCCGCAGGTGAACGCCCAACTTCCGGGGGCCCCGTTGAAAATCTGGTTCAACGGCAAACTCGTCCCCGCCGATCAGGCGCGCGTCAGCGTCTATGACCACGGCCTGCTCTACGGCGACGGCGTCTTCGAGGGCATCCGCGCCTACAACGGCAAAGTCTTCAAAATGGGCACGCACCTGCGACGCCTGTTTGAGTCCGCGCGTTCCATCCGCCTGAACATGGATTACACCGCCGGGCAATTGGAACAAGGCATCCGCGACACGCTGGCCGCCAACGGCCGGCGCGACGCCTACATCCGCCTCTGCGTCACCCGCGGCGTCGGCGCGCTGGGCCTGCATCCCTTCACCTGCCATCACGCCACGACCTTCATCATCGTCGATTCCATCTCGCTCTACCCCGAACAACTGTACCGCGAGGGCATGTCCGTCATCACCGCCTCCACCCTCCGCAATCATCCGGCGGCGATCAGCCCCCGCGTCAAGAGCATGAACTATCTGAACAACATCCTGGCGAAAATCGAAGCCATCGACGCCGGTGTGCCCGAAGCGATCATGCTCAATCATCTGGGCTTCGTGGCCGAATGCACCGGCGACAATCTGTTCATCGTGCGTGACGGCTGCCTGTTGTCCCCCCCGTTGCACGCCGGCGCGCTGGAGGGCGTGACGATGAACGCCGTCATCGCGCTGGCGCGACAGGCCGGTCTGAAAGCGTCGCAAAACGACCTGACGCGGCACGATCTTTACACCGCCGATGAAATGTTCCTCACCGGCACCGCGGCGGAAATCATCGCCGTCACGCAGGTGGACGGTCGCAAAATCGGCACCGGCGAAGTCGGCCCCGTGACCCTGCGGCTGACCGCCGCGTTCCGCGAACTGCTCAAAGACCCGCCTGAAAACTAATTCCCCCGGCTGATGTATGCCGGAAGGATTGATCCCGATGAAAGTGTTGTTGACCGGCGCGGCTGGGAGTCTGGGTTCCGTGGCGTTGACGCATTTGCGTCAGGCCGGGCACACGGTGATTTCGACGGATCGCCGCATGTCCCGTCGGGCCGACCCGTCCATCGAAATCGCCGATCTGTGCGATGTCGAAGCGGTGTATCGCCTGACCCAGGGCGTGGACGTGGTCGTGCATGTGGGTAATGTGCCCAGCGACGATCCCGGTTTCGAGCAAAGCTACACGAACAACGTCGTGTCGAACATGAACGTCTTCCAGGCCGCCGCCGATCGGCGCGTCCGCCGCGTCATCTGGGCCAGCACCATCCAGGTGTGCAGCGGTCTGGGGCCGGACGAAATGCCCCTGGCGAAACTGGCGTATCTCCCGGCCGACGGCGATCTGCCCGCCATCCCGCAAAATCATTACGCCCTGGGCAAGCATCACAGCGAACTGGCGCTCGAAGCGATCTGCCGGTGGAGCGGGCTGGAAGGCGCGGCGATCCGCTACCCCGGCCTGCTTCGTCTGGAATGGTATCGCAAGGGATACCGACCGCAAAGCAAAAAGCCCTGCGGCAAAACGCTGGATGCCATGCTGTGGCTCACGGTGGAGGACGCCGCCCGGTTGCTGGTGCATTGCGTCGAAGTCGAAAAACTGCCCGGCTGCCGCGTCTATCTCCCCTCCGCCGAGGACATCCGCGTGGATGAAACGCTCGACAACATCGTCGCCGAGTTCTTCCCCGGCGTGCCCTGGAAAAAGCCCCTGGCGCGACACGGCTCATTGATCGACAATTCCCGCATCACCGCCGAAACCGGCTGGCGTCCGCTGGATACCCGGCAAACCGTGCAGGACGCGGCGAACAAGGCGGGAAAATAATTTTCGCCGCTTGCGGCTTCGCGAAGCCGCAAGCGGCGATTTACGCGAACGCTCCGCCGGATCGCATCGCCGCGATGCGCGGCTGCATCGACCGACCCGGACAATGGGTCGGCATCAATTCCTGATGCGTGAAAACCCGATTCACCGACACATTGTGTTTGCGACGCAGCTTCTGCGTGAAGGCCGCCAGGGATGACAACTGC
>JBAYVY010000166.1:0-7836 GCA_041674345.1 Phycisphaeraceae bacterium
CGAATTTCAGGGGATTTTCGCATAACGAGAGCTAAACGGCTTTCGTTTCGGACGACATTGAGTTGCTTGTATTTCATTTTTGGCCTGTTTTATAAGGTTTTTGTGTCGTCAAAATTGGCTAAAGGGCACTGGCTCTGTGGTTAATTCTTTTGTTCATCCGTTCACGGCAGGATCGTCACCGGGGTACCGGCGGGGATCGCGTCGGTGAACTGGCGGAATTGCCGGGCGTCGAGGCGGACGCCCGGCGGATGTTCGCCGACCGGCAGCGGAGCGGCGTGGATCACCGCCGCCACACGCGACGGAGTGCCGGTGTCCGACAGCAACACCCATCCATCATTCGCACCGGCGACATCGGCGGAACCGGTGGGCATGATGCGATGGACCGTGGCACCCCCCGGTCGCGGCGGCGCGGCGGGCGCGGCATCGACCCGGATCGGATACTCGGCCACCAGGTGCTTGCCGTCGAATAATTGCAGCGAACCGGCGGTCAGATGGATGAGGACGACCGGCTGCCTCAGCGGCGGCAGATCGGGCAGCGACGCGCTGTGCGCCGCATCCACGCCGGCGGCCCGCGCCTGACTGTTGCGAAGAGCGGGGTCGGGAACCCCCTCCACCCGCCACAACCACAGGCCCACACCCAGCGCGACCAGCGCGAAAAGCCACAACCACCACGGAAGCAATGTGTTATGTTTTGTCACGGCCAAACTTCACCTGTAAAAACTTCGAGGTGTGGGCATCATACACGATCGCACCGAAAAATCGACCGGTTGCATCCGGGGCGGCACCTGGCTAACATACGCGGCTCGATTCGCAGAGGACACAACCATGTATGCAGTGATTGAAGACAGCGGCGGTCAGTTCAAGGTCAGCGAAGGCGACATCATTCGCGTCGATATCCGTGATCTGCCCGAAAACGCCACCGAACTTTCCTTCGACCGTGTGCTGTTCGTCAGCGGCAACGACGGAAACCCGAAGATCGGCGCGCCCACCCTCGCCAACGCGACCGTCAAGGCCGACATCCTCACCGAGGTGCGCGGCGACAAGATCGTCATCATCAAATACAAGCACCGCAAGGGCTATCGCCGCAAGCAGGGCCACCGGCAGCGCTTCCTCCGCGTGAAGATCACCGGCATCCACGCGTAAGCGAAAGCGCGCCAACTGTCACGACACGCGCCGCCCGGACATCGGGCGGCGTTTTTATGCGCGAAGCGATGGGATCAATGACGAATGACGAAACTCGAATGACGAATCGGTGCCCAGCCAACGGCCAACAGCCAACAGCCAACAGATCGCTATGACGTCTGTTGGCTGTTGGCTCATGGCTGTTGGCCTACAGTCTTTCCTTCGTCATTCACCGAAGGTGCAACATGTGGCGCGGCGTATCGCTTCGGCAACTCGCGTTTCTGCTGCTCGGCCCGATGATCGTCGAGACGATCTGGTCGATGCTGATTTTCTGGATGGGATTGCAAACCATCGCGCTGGGTTACGAGCCGCGCGTGCAGAACATCATCATCTTGCTGCCGTCCCTGGGTTATGCGTGCAGCGCGCTGCTCGCAGGGCGGTGGGTCACACCCCGTCATGCCACGATGCTGATGGTCTTCATGCTTTCGACCGCCGCGGTGCTGGGGTTGTCGGTCGTCCACTTCCGCAGTTTCGCGTTGTTCGTGGTGCTCGGCCCGGTGATGGGTTTGTGCATCGGGCATTACTATGTGCCGTTTCAGATTCGTATGGGCCACGTCCAGCCGTTCCGCACACTGGCGTGGACCGTCGCGTTTTACAACATCGCCTGGGGGACGGGCGCGGCGGTCGGGCCTTACCTGGCCGGTCTGTTGCAATATCATTCGGTCTGGCTGACGACGGGCGCGGTGCTGGCGCTGGCGGGGATTCATGCGATGTTGCTGTTGTTCGCGGGCACAGCGCCGCGTCCCGCCGATGAGCACCACCCCGTTGCCGCGTTCGCATCGACCTCGCAACAGCGACGGTTGGGCTGGGTGGCGTTCGCGGCGTGCGGGCTGACGATGCACGCGACCTGCTTCACGCTCGTGCCCGATTTCGCCAAGCATCGCCGATGGTCCGCCGATCAGACGGGGCTGCTGGTGTTCCTGGCGGTGGCGACGCTGCCGCTGGGCGCGTTGCTCTGGGCGAGGTTGCGTCATCGGATGATGCGGCCGTGGCTGATGGTCGGCTCGCTGGTGATCGGCGCGACGGGCATGGCGCTGATGCCGCTGACGACGACCTGGCCTGGGGCGACGGCGTGCATCGTCGCGCTGGGCGTGGCGCTGAGTTGCACGGTGTTTCACGCGATTTACTACGCCAATGCCGATCCCTCGCCGATTCACAAGGCACGCAGCATCGCCACGATGGAAGTCCTGGCCGGCGGATCGTCGGTCGCCGGGCCGGTGCTGCTGGGCATGCTCGCCTGGTCCGACGCCACCGGCCCGACGCCCTGGTGGGTCGGCGGAGGCCTGCTCCTCGCCGCCGCGGGTTATGTCGCTTGCCAATGGCGCAGAGAACGCATTCCCATTTTTTGATTCACCGCAGCGGGGAAAAAGCAGAACATGCGGGGGGAACCTGATGTTCTGTTGTTTTGCTTTTCCGCTGTTCTGCTTTCATGCTCCGCGTCTCCGCGCCTCCGCGGTTCATTCCTGTCCGCTGTCCGACCGATACGCGAAAAATGCGGT
This sequence comes from Phycisphaeraceae bacterium, assembly GCA_041674345.1. Classification (GTDB taxonomy): domain Bacteria; phylum Planctomycetota; class Phycisphaerae; order Phycisphaerales; family Zrk34; genus JBAYVY01. The sequence goes on from JBAYVY010000166.1 coordinate 2,682, forward strand.
TGCCCTGCTTTTAACGGGTTCCAGCGAACCCCACGCGCCCGGCCCGCATAATTACGCTACAATGTTGTCCGGTATCGATCCCCCGACCCCCCGACTTCGTGGCGGCTGCGCATTCATGCCCATGTCACCGCGCTTAACTTTGAAGGCCCACGCATGACCACCGCCACGCTCCCGCAAGTTTCCACTCACGCACCTTCCATCACCCACCCCCTCGGTTCCAAAGCCCGCGTCCTGCTCACCGGTGTCTTCGGACCCTACGCCCAGAACGACGCCTTCGGCTCACGCACCATGAACCCGATGGAGCTGTACCACAACCAGGTCACGCGCGTCCAAGGCCCCTTCTCACTCCGCATGTTCCATCGCTCCTGGGGCATCATGCTCATCCAGGCCAATATCGCCGCCCCCACCACCCTGCTCGACTTCCCCACGCTCGACCGCTTCATCCAACAAATCACCGAAAACCATTACGACATCATCGGCATCACCTCGATCATCCCGAACATCGGCAAGGTCGAGCATATGTGCAAACTCATCCGCCAGCACCAACCCGAAGCCACCATCGTCATCGGCGGACACTTGGCCAACTTCGGCGAGCTGCCCGAACGCATTGACGCCGATCACATCGTCCGCGGCGACGGCATCCGATGGTTCCGTTCCTTCCTCGGCGAACCCGCCGATCAACCCATCAAACATCCCCGCATCCTCTCCGCGTTCGGCACACGATCGCTCGGCGTGACCTTGCCCGAAAAGCCCGGCGATGTCGCCGCCACCGTCATCCCCTCCGTCGGTTGCCCCGTCGGTTGCAACTTCTGCTCCACCAGCGCCATGTTCGGCGGAAAAGGCAAGTCCGTCATCTTCTTCGACTCCGGCGATGAACTGTTCGACGTCATGTGCGACCTCGAAAAATCCCTCCAAGTCCAGTCCTTCTTCATGATGGATGAAAACTTCCTGCTCCACCGCAAACGCGCCCTCCGACTGCTCGAACTCATGCGGGAACACAACAAGTCCTGGTCGCTCTATGTCTTCACCAGCGCCAACGTCCTGCGATCCTACACCACCGAACAACTCGTCGCGCTCGGCATCTCCTGGGTCTGGATGGGCATGGAAGGCAAAAACAGCCAGTACGCCAAGCTCTCCGGCGCCAACACCCTTGAACTGGTCAAACATTTGCAATCGCACGGCGTGCGCGTCCTCGGCTCCAGCATCATCGGCCTGGAAGAACACACCCCCGAAAACATCGACGATGCGATTGATTACTCCGTGTTGCATGACACCGAGTTTCATCAGTTCATGCTCTACACGCCCATCCCCGGCACGATGCTCTGGAAACATCACACCGACAACGACACGCTCACCGATCCGCACTGCCTCGAAGCAGCCGATACGCACGGACAACTCAAGTTCAATTACAAACACCCGCACATCCCCGCCGGGGCTGAAACGGAAATGATCGTCCGCGCCTTCACCCGCGATTTCCAGGTGAACGGCCCCAGCGTCGTCCGTGTCATCCGCACCACCCTGCGCGGTTACAAGCAATATCGCAATCACCCCGACGCCCGCATCCGCCGGCGATTCGAGTACGACGCGCGCGGCATGGCCACGACGCTGGCCGGGGCCGTGTGGGCCTGTCGCAAGTGGTTCAAAAATGACACGCTGCTGCACAGCAAGATGAACGCGGTGCTGCAAGACATCTACTCGACGTTCGGCTTGAAGGCGCGACTCGCCGCCCCGCTCATCGGGCGGTATCTGTTCCGCACGTTGAAAGCCGAGCGCGCGAGACTGGCCGCCGGTTGGACCTACGAGCCGAAGACCTTCTGCGAGATGACGCATCAGCCCGCCGCCCACACCCGCCCCGCCGCCGACGCCCCGGCCCGGATCGCCCCGCTGGCGACGGCGTCGTAAAAGCCAGCGCCCACCAAGCCGAGGCAGAGCGCAGCGCCGCCTCGGATTCCCCCTTACGTGTTGCTTGCTACAATTCCACCATGCCGCACGGCTACGGAGCATTTGTCATGGCTATGGATCGCGTCGAGCAACGACTGCGCGCCGTTACCGCCGCGCTGGATGAAGCGGGCATCGGCTACGCCGTGGTCGGCGGCAATGCCGTTGCCGCATGGGTCGCCCGCATCGACCCCTCCGCGACGCGCGCCACCAAAGATGTGGACCTGCTCGTGCAGCGACAGGACGAGCAGCGCATCGCCGCCGTCATGGCCGAGCTGGGTTTCGAGCGCGTCGATCTTCGCCGGATGATTTTGTTCATCGACCCCGCCGAGCCGAGCAAACGCGCCGGTGTCCACCTCGTCTGGGCCGACACCCTGATCCGCCCTTCTTACTCCACGGCATCCCCCAGCGTCCGGGAAATCGTGCGTGATCCCGCCGGTTTCGCCCTGCTCGATCTGCCGGCGTTGGTCCGCATGAAGCTCACCAGTTTCCGCGACGTGGATCGCGTCCACCTCGCCGACCTCCTCGAAGTCGGCCTCATCACGAACGAAATACGCGAAACATTACCCAACGACCTCCGCGCCCGCTTGGATGAAATCAAAACCCGCGACGACTGGGAATGATGAAAAAGAAACGCCAATCCAGAAATGGGATATGCCCGATTTGTGACCAAGTGTCCGATCTCACAAAGGGTCATGTACTTCCGCTTGTCTGGTTTTGCGATCCCAAACCGGATGACCTATGGATAATTGACGAGTGCTTTTCGTGCAACCAATCACACGCGGAGGGTGATATCCAGATACGCGATTTCATTGTTGGTCAAGTCGATCCACGTTTTTGTCCGGAAGCAGCTAGTTTATGGAAGAAGTCAATCCGCGCGTACCGCAACAGGAGATCAAAAGTTATTTACGCCATGTCGCAAACATCTGAAGAAATCGACGTGTTGAATGAATATGGATTGTGGGTGGGTGCAACTTACAGGGGTGTCGTCGAAGCCAAGTTGATTGACAATGCCCTGGAGCATTTGGCAAAACGACTCACGGCGCATGACCGAAATTGCGTAGTCCGCAATATTCACGTAGATGCAAAACTCATGCCTGCCCAAGGCGTCCAATCGCTTCTGGGGAAAATGGCATCTCTGGGTGCTTCTCCTTTGGCTGGGTTTCAACGTGGCAAACGGATCGCTCCAGAAGTCAAACTAACGAGAATGCTGGACCGCGACAATAAATACTCTGGGACATGGCTAATATCCTTCTACAACATGCGGATGGGAATACGAATCATCACGCAGCCGCAATCGTGATCGTTTTCGTCGTCGGTTGCGGTACCGCTTCGCCGTGTTGGCGGAGGGATGCGAGGTGCGGGATGATGGCTTCGCTGGCGACGCATGATCCGCTCACCATTCCGGGGATCGTTCCGGGGGTCGGCCCGCCCGCTTCAGCGGGCGGGGAGTGGAAAGATGTACGATTCACGACTCCCCGCCCGCTTCAGCGGGCGGGCCGATTTTTCTGAACCCTGAACCCCCCCCCGGATCGCCGCGACACGCGGCGGCTCGCCCCCCATCCTCGCCGCGACACGCGGCGGCTCGCTTCGCAATAAAAAACCCCGTGCTGGTGATTGGACCATGCACGGGGCGGAGGAGGAGAATGAGCAATCGTGTCCGTTGTGTTCGGAATCCGCCGTGAGGACACGGCGGTTCCTTACGCGGCGTGACTCGTCAATCCTTTGACGTTGTTACGCCGGCGGGTCGATCGCAGTTCGCACAGACGATCCTTCGCCTGTGCGGAGAAACCGACGCCGGCAAAGGTGCCGCCCATTCGCTGAACCCTCGCCAGCCGCTGTGCAAGCTCGAAGAGCTTTTGATCGCTGATCGTGGCTGGTTGCCAGTCTTTCAGCCGGTCATCCATGACCGGGCTGTCGGACGGGTGCTGGTTCAGAAAGCTGGACGGCATTGCGAATCCCTTCATACCTTCGCCGACACGGAACACCATCGGGGTCATGCGGCCTGCGTCTCGCGTCTTGCGGGTCTGCCTTCCGGGGGTGCGTCTCAATTCACTCCGGGCGACTTGTGATACCGAGTCAGGCCTGCGTTACTTCATCAGTTGCCGCGGGTTTCGCAGCAGTTCGGGTCGCTGGGTGAGCATTTGGGTCAGGTATGCGTTCCAGCGGTTTCGGTCGTGGATTTCCAGGTGGTCCTTGACGCCGATGAGGACCACGTCCTTGTCCAGTTCCGCAAGTTTGAGCAGGTTTTCGGGCAGACGGACCCGTCCCTGCTTGTCGATTTCCACCTTGCGGGCGAGCGGAAACATCATTCGCTCGTAAGTCAACACTTCGTCGGGGTGCAATTCGGAATGATCCAGTTCATCGGCCCGCTGCTTGAACCCCTGCTCGGTGTAAAGACACAGGGCCTTGCTGCCCCCGGAAGTGGTCCCGGAAGTGGTCCCGCCCCCGGTCCCGTGTTGCACACCCTGCCCAACTTCCGGGGGCGGGGGGGGCAAACCCTGGCCGATCACCGCGTACATCGACTGGCCATCGACTTCCGGGCGGATGCTGTCTCGCACCTCGGAGGGGATGGCCAAGCGCTGCTTGGCGTCGATCGCGTGCTCAAACGTGCCGGTGAACAGCAAAGCATGGGTTCCTCACGCATCCGTGCGTATTGAGTTTCCCTCTGGGCATCCATGCCCGACGACTTGAATGGGACTTTAACCCACTTCGCCCCACTTTGCAACAAAATTATGAATTTTTTTTTATGAAAAACCTTCGATTCCGCCAATGTATTTATGCGAATGTGGTTGCGCGAATGTGGTTGCGCGGTCAATTGGGGATTTGGGAGCGCATAATGGGATTTGCGGTCGGCGCACAGCATAAGCGTGTGGCCGCTCCCACGCTTGGGTATCTCGTGCCACCGGTGTTTCGCAGATCACCATCTGGAGGGGAACCAAGGAACTGAAGACCGGGGAGGTCTTGGAACCCGGACGAGTCCGGCGACCTGGGGCTGGGCGGAAGAAGGTGGCCGAGAAGGATGCCTCTCTCTTGCGGGATGTGGAGAGTCTGGTTGAACCCACCGTATCCGGGAACCCCGAATGTCCGTTGCAGCGGACCTACAAGAGTGTCCGCAAGTTGGCGGTCGAACTCCGCGCCATGGGTCACGCCATCAGCTTCCGCACCGTGGCAGGCGTTCTGCGGGATGCCGGGTATACATTGCAGAGCAACCGCA
>JBAYVY010000167.1:0-7800 GCA_041674345.1 Phycisphaeraceae bacterium
CACCGCCGGCGTCGAACCGATCCTCGCCCCGCGCTCGCTGTGGCTCAGCAACGACGACCGCTGGAACCACTACTGGTTGTGCGGCTCACCCCTCCGACAAGCCGCGTAGGGTGTCATGCACCCCTGCTGGTCGGGCCGTGGGACATCGTCCTTGACTTCGCCGGTCATCTTCGACAGCAATTCACGGAACGGTTCCAAGCGGAACAACTGACGATCAGCGCCGGCGTAGCGATCATCAAGCCCAGATTCCCCATCCGTCTGGCGGCACAGCAGGCCGAAGACCTGCTCGACCAGGCCAAGAGCGGCACGAAAAACCAGTGCGCCGCGCTGGGCGGATTGTGGCAGTGGCCGGATCACAACCGCATCATCGACGACGGGAAACAACTGGCCGATTGGGTGAATGACGATGTGATCGAGCGCGGCTGGCTGCACACGCTGCTGAAATTGGCCTTGCTGCGCCGCGGCGAAATCCCCAATACCCCCCAGCACGAACAAGTCATGGCTACCGCCCGGCTGGCGTATCACGTCGAACGCAACTGGCCCAAGAGCGGCCCGGCCCGCGAGTGGATCAACGCCGTCCTCGATGATTTCGACATCGACCCCGCCCAAGCGCGGGGTCGTGTCAAGCACTTACCCACCATCATTCGTTACGCGATGCTGGCTACACGTTCACAAGGAGACCTTGAATGAGTAATTTCGGCAAGCACGGCCAAACCGGCGGCGGAGGCGTCCGACGCCCCGGAGGCGGACAAGGCGGCGGAAGCTATGGTGGTCGCTCCGGCGGCGGCTATCATGATCAGCCCGAGGACAAGATCGCCAACCACTGGCCTGACTATCTGAAGGATGGCTACTTCGATGCCGATGGCAACCTCCGCATTGAATATGTCAGTCGGGAGAAGGTCGAGCCGCTCATTCAGAAAATGGCCAATGCTCAACCCAAACTCACCACCGGCCAACTTCGCCGGTTCTTCCAGCATTGCCGCGGACTGGAAACCAAACTCAAATCAGGCGCTGCCACGTGGGCTGCTATACGCCCTCAATTTGAGTTTCTCGATGCCGCTTCCGCCGACGCCTTCGGCAAAACGCCTCACAAAATTCCCGATTTGTTTTACGACTTCATCAGCCGCAACGTCCACGCGGTCAAGACCGAGAAGGACTTTCTCCAAGGCTTCCTCCCTCATTTCGAGGCCCTTGTCGGCTTCGGATCACTTCACGTTCAGAAAGATAGGAATTAACCCATGAAACGAATCGAGACGCATACACTCACCGCGACCATCACTCTTACGAGCGGCGCACGCATCGGCGGCTCCGATGACGTGCTCCAGATCGGCGGCACTGACCTCACCTGCATCAAAGACCCCGCCACGAAGAAGCCCTACCTCCCCGGTTCTTCACTTAAAGGCAAGATGCGGTCCGCGCTGGAAAAGAGCGATGGCTCCGCCGAAGGCATGAATCCGTCCAAGCACGGCCCGATTGCCCGCGTATTCGGGCCTCACTTCGACCCGAAGCACCAGGAAGGCCCCACCCGCATCCGTGTTCACGATGCCCCGCTTATCGGTGACTTCACACTCGAACTGAAAACCGAGTCGGTCAACAACCGCCAGACCGGCACCGCCATGCACCCGCGTACGCTCGAACGCGTCGCCCCTGGTGCGAAGTTCCAACTCCGCATCGACTTCGACGTATATGACATGGATGTCGATAAGAAACATCCCTTCACCTACGAAGACATTGACAAGAAGACTCACACCGGCTGTGACGCCATCCTCGCCATCCTCAACGACGGCCTCGACCTGCTATGCCAGTCCGGCATCGGCTCGGGCACATCGCGAGGCTATGGCCAGATCGAGATCACCGACGACAAACTCGAACCCGCCAAGCGCCGTCCGCGATTGAGTTTCGCCAACGACGTTGCTGGGAAATCAGCATGACCCTCCACCGCCTCAAACTCCGCCCACGCTCCCCCTGGCGCACCCCCTGGCACGCCGACACACTCACCGGCATGTTGCTCGCCACCTGCGCCCGCGTTCATGGCCCCGACATCCTGCGCGATCGGCTCATCGAACCCATGCTCGCCGCCCCCGGAAGCGGACCTCCCTTCGTCCTCTCCGACGCCTGTCCCGGTGACCTGTTGCCCATGCCGATCTGGTTACGCCTGGCCGATTGGCCCGCCGACACCGACCGCAAAAAGCTCAAACGCAAGCGATGGCTCACGCCTCGCGCCTTCCAACTCGCACGCACAGCAACGATTCCCCCGCTTGATCAACTGTTCGCCGATGACGAATTGTTCCTCGAACACGCCCGTCACCACAACACCCTCAGTCGCCTCACCGATACGACGGGCGAGTCCGACTCCGGCCTCGCTCCGTTCAGCCGACCTGAAACCCTTTTGCTCGGCTCTTCCGATGATGCCGGCGATTACCTCAGCATTTACTTCCGCCTTCTTGATCCCAGCAGTGCGGACCTGTTCCTCGACCTCTTCTACGAACTGGCCCTCACCGGCTTCGGGGCAGACGCCTCCACCGGACGCGGACAGTTCGATATCCTCGACGATTCAGAACCCGTCCCCCATCTCGACGCTTCACCGGATGGGGCCAACGCCGTCATTTGCCTCTCCACTTTCCAGCCCGGCCCACACGACCCCACCACCGGCTACTGGGACGCCTTCCCCAAGTTCGGCAAACTCGGGCCCGAACTCGCCTCCCTCGCCGGCGATCACCGCAAAAACACCTTCATCCTCTTCAAACCCGGCGCCTGCTTCCGTACCGATCCGAATCGGCCTTTCATGGGCCGCGCCATCCCTATGCAACAACTCCTGCCGACCGCCAGCACGCAAGCCCTCGCCCAACACAACATCAATCTCATCCACCCCGCGTTCGCCCTGACCCTACCGGCCTACTTGAACCTGGAGCTGAATTCATGACCAAACCTGTCGAATACCTTCACATCGTCACCGTCGGAACCAGTCTCCTGCTCAACAACCACTGGGAACACGGTCACCCCCTGCCTCGCAAACAGATTCTGCTGGAGTCGCTCCGCAACGACCCTCGCAAAAATTCAGCCGAACTCAACGCCCTGCTCCACTTCATCGACCGCGACGAATGCTCACGTGTCCATTTACTTGCCACCGACACACCCCAAGGCCGGCTTTGTGGCCAAACCATCGGACGATACCTGCACGACCGAGGCATCCAGACTACCGACGGCAAAACCATCGGCCTGCTCTCGCGGTCAATCGAACTCGCCACGAGTCAGGTCTCCTTTTTCACCGCCATCCGCGTTTTCCGCGATGCCGTCTTTCGCGTTGCTCAAAAAGCCCGCCGCGGCGGTGCCGTCGTATTCATCAACGCTACCGGCAGCATTAAGGCCGAAACCGCCGTTGCCGCCATGGTCGCCGCCGAACTCAAACTCTCCGCCTACTACATCCATCAGTCCATGAATGAACCGGTCTTCCTTCCCACCGCCGCTCTGGACCCCGATGCTCTTGAAATTCTGCGCGGAATTGGAAAGCCCCGACACGTGCCGCCCAAACTCGCCCCACGCGATCAGGACCGCCTCCAACGCGAAGGCCTGATTAAGCTCTCCTTGAAGGCCGATGGCCAAGTGTCGAGCATCCACCTCACCGCCTTTGCCAAACACCTGCTTAAACCATACAACCCCTAACACACATGGCCCGCAAACATTACCTCATCAGTTACGATGTCGCCGACGATAAACGTCGCAATCGCATCTTTGAAACCATGCAGGATCACGGCAACCACACGCAATTCAGCGTATTTCTCTGCCAACTCGATTCCGCCGAACTCGCCACGCTACGCGGCGTATTATCAGGTATTGTTCACGACAAACAGGATCAGGTGCTCATCGTCGATCTCGGACCAGCCACCCATGACCTTGACAATTCCATCGAAACCATCGGACGGACGTTCGTCCCCACTCCCCGCGCCAATATCGTCTGAGCTTGATCGAGCGGTTCAGTTGTGCGATACTTCCGGGAGTCGCTCGCACTCTTTGAAAAGTCAAGAGTTACGTACTCTACGCCGTCCTGAATGGTCATGCCTCAGCCCCATTACCAGCAACCACTCGTTTTTACGGTTACAATCCATTCCGCCTGCAAAATTTAGAACGAGCGCCATTTCCGCGATCACCAGATCGCGGCCCCATTGAAGCAAGTCGGGCAAGGGGTTTACGGAATGGGTGTACGACCATTTCCGCGATCACCAGATCGCGGCCCCATTGAAGCATGGTCATTTCCTTTTTCAGATTTCGCGCCCATTTCATTTCCGCGATCACCAGATCGCGGCCCCATTGAAGCCAAATCTTCGCGCGCTCCATCCACCTGCGACTTCGATTTCCGCGATCACCAGATCGCGGCCCCATTGAAGCGGCGTACTGACCGGGGCCTTGGATTGAGGATTACCATTTCCGCGATCACCAGATCGCGGCCCCATTGAAGCTTTCCGACATGGGTGTTCTCCCATGCTCGCAGACGGATTTCCGCGATCACCAGATCGCGGCCCCATTGAAGCGACCAGCACCACGATCAGGGGCAGGCCAAGTATCTATTTCCGCGATCACCAGATCGCGGCCCCATTGAAGCCTCCGTGATTTGCCAGTGGGTGTTTTTCCATTCGTATTTCCGCGATCACCAGATCGCGGCCCCATTGAAGCATCACGCTGTCGACAATCCTTCGTTCCGGGAACCTTGCATTTCCGCGATCACCAGATCGCGGCCCCATTGAAGCAAATTCTGTGGCGGTGGCGTCATTTGCATTTCGCGGATTTCCGCGATCACCAGATCGCGGCCCCATTGAAGCACATGGATATCACACCATGCCCGGAGTCGATCGGATGATTTCCGCGATCACCAGATCGCGGCCCCATTGAAGCTCGTCAAGCAGACAGGCTGCTCTGTACGTTTGTTCCTATTTCCGCGATCACCAGATCGCGGCCCCATTGAAGCGAATGCCCAAGATGCTGGATGCGCCATCCGTCGGTGCATTTCCGCGATCACCAGATCGCGGCCCCATTGAAGCCCACAGTCATCAGTCTGTCCCTAGCGTTGTGAGTTTATTTCCGCGATCACCAGATCGCGGCCCCATTGAAGCGAATTGCAACTCTGCCGTAACTTTATCTAATTTGAATTTCCGCGATCACCAGATCGCGGCCCCATTGAAGCTACCCCCACCCCCACACGACCATTGCCCGCGCGATGGATTTCCGCGATCACCAGATCGCGGCCCCATTGAAGCCCGCCGGCCTTCCGCGATGGACTCGCTCAATCGCGTCATTTCCGCGATCACCAGATCGCGGCCCCATTGAAGCAACACGAACAGTTCCCACGGGCCGGCGTTGGGCATGATTTCCGCGATCACCAGATCGCGGCCCCATTGAAGCAGTTGGTCCTTGATCGGCAACAGGCGATTGACACGATTTCCGCGATCACCAGATCGCGGCCCCATTGAAGCGTAACCGTCGGGCATGTCCTCCGGTGCCAGGTCGATGATTTCCGCGATCACCAGATCGCGGCCCCATTGAAGCTGGAACCTTCTCCGGCACGGCGACGAATTGCACGGCATTTCCGCGATCACCAGATCGCGGCCCCATTGAAGCGCCAAATCGACATCTACGATCATCTCTGCCTGAGATTTCCGCGATCACCAGATCGCGGCCTTCCATTCCGCCCCGCATCTTCGCGGGGCGTTTTTGTTGAATCGCTCGCCTGAGCGATGGGGACCACCCCGGTGTCGCGGTGTGTGATGTCGAACGTGGATATACTGGCTTCGATTTTGCCACCGGAGATTTTTCCATGTGCGTGACATTGGCGGACATCGAGGCGGCCCGGCGGCGGATCGCGGATCATGTTTACTGTTCGCCTTGCCCCGAATCGTTGGCGTTGTCGGATATGACCGGCAGCCGGATTTTCTGCAAGCTGGACAACCTTCAGCGGACGGGCAGTTTCAAGGAGCGCGGAGCGTGCAACGCGCTGATGCAGTTGCCGGCCGGTGCTCGCAAGCGAGGCGTCACGGCGGCATCGGCGGGGAACCACGCGCTGGCGCTGGCGTATCACGGTCGCCAGTTGGGCATCGCGGTGACGGTGGTCATGCCGACCAACGCGCCGCTCATCAAGGTGGCGACATGCCGGCGGATGGGCGCGACCATCGTGCAACAGGGCGACAGCTTCGCCGCGGCGCGGGAACTGGCCGACCGGCTCGTGACCGAACGCGGACTGGCCTACATTCATGGTTTCGACGACCCGCACATCATCGCCGGTCAGGGGACGGTGGGCCTGGAGATATTGGAGCAGGTGCCCAACGCGGACGCGGTGATCGTGGCGGCGGGCGGCGCGGGGCTGCTGGCGGGCACGGCGACGGCGATCAAGGCGGTCAGGCCGGGGGTGAAAGTGATCGCCGTGGAACCGGCGGCCATGCCGAGTCTCTCGGCGGCGCTGAAGGCCGGTCAGCCGGTGACGGTTCCGCCGTGCCCGACGCTGGCCGATGGTCTGGCGGTGGGACGCGTGGGAGCGGCGGCGTTCACGCTGGCGAAAGATCGAATCGACAAGTTGGTGACAGTCGATGAAGCGACGATCGCGCTGGCGATATTGCGGATGATCGAGCGGGAAAAAACGGTGGTGGAAGGCGCCGGCGCGGCGACGCTGGCGGCACTGATGAGCGGACAACTGGAGGAATTACGCGGCAAAAATGTCGTGCTGGTGATCGGCGGGGGCAACATCGACCCCACGGTGCTGGGGCGGATCATCGAATACGGCCTGGTGGCCGACGGACGATTGTGCCGGTTCACGGCGATGATCAGCGACCGACCGGGCGGATTGGCGAAGTTCACCTCGGCTCTGGCGACGACGGGCGCGAGCGTGAAGGAAGTGCTGCATGACCGGGCGTTCGCCGGGCCTGACGTGTCGATGGTGCGCCTATCATGTGTGGTGGAAACGCACGATCACGCGCATCGGGATGCGATGCTGCGTGGGTTGCGTGACAATGGTTTCGTGGTGACGGTGTAGTAGGGAGTAGCGAGTAGGGAGTAGTTTGTGGCGTACAGGAAGTTGACACGCCCAGGTTCGAGGTCTTCACTACCCACTACTCGCTACTCACCACTCGCTACTCCCTACCGGATTTGAAAGGATCGCCGATGGACCGGATCACGCGATTGCTGGATGCGTACGCCCGCGGCCCGACGGAGTTTGAACGATGTATTCAGAGTTTGCCGGCGGAAGCGATCGACTATATTCCCGCCCCCGGAAGGTGGTCAGTCAGGCAGATTGTGGCGCATGTCGCCGAGACGGAGATGGTGTATTACGGACGGATGCGACTGGCGGCGGTGGAGCCGGGCAAGACGGTGTGGGGTTTCGATCAGGATGCGTGGGCGGCGAAGTTGAGCGATGATGCGATTGATATGGAACAGTGCTTGGCGGTGATCGCGGGTGTGCGTGCGATGGCGGAACCGTGGTTGCGGCGGTTGCCGATCGGGGCGTGGTCGCAAACGGTGCATCATTCGGAACTGGGCGACATGCCGCTGGAAAAAATACTGACGTACATTACGCGGCACATCGACGCGCACATCGCGCAGATCGGAAGGAACGTCGAGGCACAGGCGAAGCGATGAAAAGTATTGCGGATCGGGACTTCCGGAGGGTGCCACGATACCCGATGCTTTGATTGTGTTATACCTCACGCGGCCAATAGTTGAATATCGTTGAACATCTGCAAGTTGAGCGTGAGGGTGAGCGTGAGGGTGCTTTTCAATTTGTCCCGATGGCGTGTGTTGACCGCGGCCAGCGAGTCG